>JBFGPT010000130.1:0-5268 GCA_041564575.1 Gammaproteobacteria bacterium
CTGGGCGGGCAGGCACCGGGAAAGATGCGCTTTTCTATCCACGCGTTGAGGTGGTCCGGGTAATTCCTTCCGATAGTATGTATCAGACCGAAGCCGTCATGCTTAAGTGATCGATCGATGACTTCGCCGAGTATGCCGTAATTATCGATACCGATGTGCTCCAGCATGCCGACCGAGACAAAACGGTCATAGTTGCCGGTGATGTTACGGAAATCGTCCTCGATAAACTCGACCTGAGCGGCGAGGCCGCTATTGTTGGCCCGATTGCGGGCGTAAATGATCTGTTGTTTGGAAATATTATAGGCCTTGACCTTGACGCCGTAGTGTTTTGCCATGAACAGGGCCAGGCCACCCCAGCCACAACCGGCCTCGACGACGCTGAGGCCGGGTTCAAGTTGCAGCTTGCGGCAGACATGGTGCATTTTCGCGAGCTGGGCCTGCTCCAGGGTCATGTCCGGATCCGGGAAATAGGCGCAGGTATATTGCATGGCTTCGCGGTCGAGCCAGCGTTCGTAAAACGCGTTACCGATATCGTAATGGTGGTATATGTTATTCCGCGAATCCGCCAGCCTGTTTCCGGCGACTTGCAGGCGGTGGAACCTGTCCAGAAAATTGCCGAACAGCGACGGTTTCTTATAATAGAAAGACCGGTAAATATGTTGCAGAAAGTCCGTCAGATCCGCCTCGACCTGGATATCACCGGTGCAGTAAAGCTCGCCGAAGTTAATCTCCGGATCGACTATCAATTTAACCAGTGCGGTACGGCCCGTGATCTTCAGACAGGATGCCGGGGCGATATCGCGGTTGAAAATTCTCTCGCCATTCCACAGGCGCAGCGTGATCGGCGGATCGGCTATCGCGCGTAACAATGCTTTCGCGAGCCAGCGATCGATTGCATTGACTTCGGATCGATCCAGGTTCGCGGCCAGTGATTGCGCGGGAACGGTTCTCCCGGATGCTGATAACTTGCGTGAGGTCATCGTATTATGCTCCCCTCCCATCTCTCATTACCTCGTCTGTCATAAAACAGCCGACCTGCCGCAAGTGAACTCACTTCAACTGGTATATTTCCTCGAAATCCGGACCTTTTGCGGTTCTACCAGGTGTTCGAAATCATGATAGGCCAGCTTGATCAATTCCGTATGCGAACCGGCGTTGAAAGCAATCTCGTCATTGTCGGCGACGGATTCCTCGACATAGACCGGCATGTCGTAGAGGTTGCCGAACGGCGGCATGGCCCCGACCTCGCAATTGGGAAACAGGCCGCGGAATTCCTGTTCGGAGGCGAGCCGGACATCCTTTGCCTCGATGGCCCCGGCGACGAGGTCCAGGTCCGCCTTTTCCGATGCAGGCAGGATCACCATGACCATATTGCCTTCCGCCTTGACGATGATGGTTTTGACCATCTCATTGCCGGAGATATGCGCGGACTGCGCGGTTTCCTGCGCGGTGTACGCCTGGGAATGTATGATGCTTACATACTTGATATTGTTTTTGTCCAGAAAACGCTTCAGTTTATTGACAGGCATTCTGCATACTCCTGCGATAACTGTCCGGATCAGTCAATTCTACTTGTTATCAGTGCTTCGCCGGATCGACATCTCAGCCGGCCCAAAGCATATATAAAAAGTATAGCAGTTCCACCCGGGATGATTCCGGGCAGCGGCGTGCGATCGCCTATATTTTTGCCAGGAAACCGGCCAGTGAGTGTGCGTCGTGAAAGACTTCGGTTTTACTGAATCCAGACCTGACGATGGCCGCCGGCACATTGCCGTAATAGATCTCCGGGCACAGCAGGGCGGACTCACCGGCCTGGTTCCAGGCGATTTTCTTGTACCAGGCCGGGTGCCGCATGGCGGTCCGGTGCAGTTGCACCGCGGCCGGGTCGGCTGTGTCACCCAGGATCATGATTTGCACCGGTGTCGCATTGTATTCCTGGTCGGCCAGCAGTATCCCGGTCTCCTCCTGGCGGGCACAGGCGATCTCGTCCAGGCACAGGAATCTGAAACAGTGTTTGGCCATTTTCCGGTGACGTTTGTAGCCGGTATACCAGGCCAGCAGGTTGGCGAAACGCATCAGGGAAATGTTTTCGTCGATGCCCGGGCCGGGCTGGCGACTCACCCGGCGGTTGATTTCCGGCACGTAGCCGCCACCACGGTGATAGAAATGCAGGGCGATGAAATCCGCGGCGTTGCCGGCACGGATCAGCCAGTCGGCAGCGCCGGTGACGCGGTACAGTTGCAGGAAGGCCCGGCCCATGGCCAGGGTGTCGCCGAGCCGGTAGGACAGCGCGTCGTCGTGGCTGAAACCGCCATCGGCAATTGAACGGTGCTTGACGATCCAGCGGGCCGCATTGGTCGCCAGCGTCAGCGCTTCCTCATCGTTGCAAAGCTCGTAGCAGCTGGCCAGCGCCTCGATGGCCCAGCCGTTTTCGCGTGACAGGATACGCGTGTCGATTTCCGGCAGTCCGGTCTGTAAACGCTGCGCCTCGTCCAGGGCATAATAATCCCGCACCGCCATGCCGGGCACACGGTCATGCTGGCCGGCATAGAAGGCCTCCACCGGGCTGAGCAGGAACCGGGACAGGTAGTTGCGAATGCGCAGGGCCGCATCCCGGAACAGTGTATTGCCCCATAGCGCCCAGGCCAGGGCATAGATGCGCAGGCAGCCCGCCTGGCTGGACATGGTCATCTCGTAATGTGGTTGCCGCCAGTTTCCGGTCGAATACTGGCACACCCCGCCCCAGACCTTGTCCTGCAGGGCAAGCGACAGGTACAGCGTCAGTTTTGCCATGCGTGCCTCGATGATGTTGTTTTCCGCGGCCTGCGCTATGGAATACTCCACGCAATCGCGATCCAGGTATTTCACCGGCGTGACCGGCCCGCCCTGTTGCCAGTTAAAGTTCTGTTTATGCCGGTTGAGTAACTTGCGGCGCAGGCTGTGCGTCAGGGCCGGTTCATCGATTTGCAGGCCTTCGAGACTGTTGATGCGTTCAGCCGCGGGTGCGGCGGATTTGAGTAATGCGTACATGTGAACTCCTTGACTAGATATAGGATGATTCGAGTGCCAGCCGCGCAATGACGACGTAACGCAAGGGTCCGCCCGGGCGGATGGCATCGAACGGATAACAGGTGATCAGTGTCAGCGTTTCTTCGCCTGCCGGGGCCAGTATGTCGCGGTGATGATCGTTGACGACCAGCAGGTCGTCCACGGTATACACCAGGGTGTGATTGACGCCGGTTTGAAACACCAGCCGATCCCCACGCACCAGTTCACGTACGAAGTCAAAATGGGTGTCGCGGTGACCGACGATCACGGTGTTGCCGGCCTGGCCCGGGGAGGCGGTGTTAAAAAGGTGTCCTGGACCGAAGGCAAGGGAGGCTCCGCTTGCCCCGGCCAGGACGATACGGTTTTCACCAAGGCGCGGCACAGTCAATCGGCCAACAGGCCAGGTGTCGGCCCAGGGCCAGGGTTTCACCTCCTCTTGGCCCTGCAGTGTGTGTGACCAGGCCGATTCCAGGAGAACCTGCGCCAGTTGTGCCTTGGCGTGGATCCAGACGCCTTGTCCGAACATCCACAAACCGTAGAGGGGGAGGAACAGTAACAACAGCGATAAAAATCTGCGTTGCACGGGTTTGGTAAAGGATTTCATCATTGAAGACCTCATTGCATGTGTTCGCGCTTATCCAGTGAACAGGTTGCAGACACGCTCTGAATATCTTCATGTCTGCTTGTGTACAGTTTCCCTGCTGTACAACGGTCTGCTTTTCCATTCACGGCCAGTTTGTCCGCTATGCACATTGATTCAGACGGATCGCCGGGCCAGGCGGGTCAACAGCCATACGGTTAACAGGAATATGCCAAGTAACATGTTCAAGGCGGCCGGCGTGGCGGTTTGCGGGAGGGCACCGAACACCTTGTCATATTCCCAGCCGGCGGGAAGATTGACCGGCAGGGCTTTCGACTTGAGCAGGGCTTCTTTGACGCGCGCCGGCGTGACGTCGACGGCGACCAGGCTGGTGTACTTGCTGACCAGGTGGTGACGGAGCGCGATTTCGGTGATCAATTGTTTGATCTGCCCGGCTTCCCTGCCATTCTGTCGTTGATCGTTCAGGGCCGCGATCTTCTCGCGCGCCCAGAGCCTGGCGACACCGCTGTGTTGCTGACCACCCTGGAGTTGCAACTCCGATGCCCAGGACTGGCCACTGACCGTCCCGGTGATGCGCACCGTGTCCGGAAAGGATTCCGCCTGCAGCACCACGACCAGGGGCTCGCCGCTGTACAGATCCGGAATGGATTGCGGCCACATTTCGACCGTGCCCGGCCAGTGCACCCGGATGTCGGTCATCACGGCGGATTCCAGCTTGACGAACAGTTCGTCCATGCGTGCCTGAACCTCGGCGACCTGGCCGATGTACGTGTAGGTGCCGCGCCCGAAGCGGCTCGCGCGGCGCATGAAATACGCGTTTGGCGCCGAACCAATACCGACGGTAAACAGGCGGGTATCCCCGATTTCCCGCCGGATCACCTCGAACAGGGCCGTTTCATTGCCGACGCTGCCATCGGTGAGAAAGATCACCTGGCGCACATCGTGGCCATTCGTGCCTTGCCGCAGGGCGGCCTGCAGCGCCGGCAGCATGACCGTGCCACCGCCGGCACGCAGCCCCTGGATGTAATGCCGGGCCTCGGCGAGTGTGCGGCGGTTGAACGGTTGCGGACGGTCGTACAACTGCCCGGTACTGGAGTTGAACTGGATGACATTGAAGCTGTCACCGGCCTTGAGCCGATCCAGCGCCAGCAGCAGGGCAGCCCGGGCCTGGCGGATCGAGGTGCCGCCCATCGATCCCGAGGTATCTATCACGAACACCACTTCGCGCCTGAGCGATGCGGCGGCGCCCGTGTCCGGCGGCAATACCATGAGCTTGGCATAGTTGTAATTCCCGAACTGCTCGGTAAACAGCGCCGCCTGCGGCGCTTGATTCTGTTCGGCCTGCCACAGCAGTTGAAAATCGCGATTGGCCGGTACGCTGCCCGCTTTCAGGTTAACGCAGTACAGGTGGTCGTTTTTCTGGTCAATTTCGATCTCATGGTAGGGGCTCATGATGTTGCGTAACGGGAAGCCGCTGTCGAGCCGTATCTTGATCATCACCGGGTTGATAGCGCCGGCGTCGGGATGGATGACCGGCGGCGTGATGCGTTCGGCATCCGCGACTTCGTCGGTATTGATACCCCAGCCACTGCCGCTGAACCCCTTGACACTGATGCTGC
>JBFGPT010000131.1:0-5260 GCA_041564575.1 Gammaproteobacteria bacterium
AGTCCGCCCCAGACATCACCGGCCGTGACCCCGGTGAAATGCCTGGCCAGGAAACCCGATTGCGGAGATTGATCAGCCATCACAAACCTTTATCATTGTAGATACAGTATAAAAAAAAAATATCCCCGGCGTTTGACCTGAATCATACGGGCCGTGTTTTACGTAACCCGGACATCGTCGACCATACCGGTAGACCTTTACCTGACGACAAGCCGCACGGGTGAACACGTGGTAAACTGGCAGCGGGAATTGTATTGTAATGATGGGACACACACAGGAAAAAAAGGCAATCTTGTACGCGGATGTTTCGGGCAGCACGCGTATCTTCGAACAATACGGTGACAAGCTTGCCCGATCAGACATCGCATCCTGCCTCGAATTACTCACCGGGCTGGTGGAGGAGTACGAGGGCCGCGTACTCAAGACCATCGGTGATGAAGTCATGTGCCTGTTCAATGATCCCCTGAAAACCGCGATGGCGGCGGCGGACATGCAGGAATCATTGCGCGCCGCCGGCGAGGGCGGCCGGTTTCAGACCGGGATTCTGCACATCAAGATCGGCTGGCACTACGGGGACATCGATTGGCGCGGCAAGGAGGCGATTGGCGAGGCCCCGGTCGTTGCGCAACAGATTATTCACAAGGCCAAGGCCGACGAGATCCTGACGTCAGCGCAAAGTGTCGAAGCCCTGCCCGCCGAGATGAAAATGAACGCACATACCATTGACCGGATCAATTCCGGGATCAATGGCGAGGAGATAAACATCTGTATCTACCAGTGGGAAGAGAGCGAGGACGTTACGCAGGCCAGTGCTGTTTTCCTCGAGGAGGAAGAAGACAGCGCACTGGTGCTGGAATCCATTATCGACAAGGTCCGGGTCGATGCCAAGCATCCCGAATGCACAATCGGCCGCGGGCACAACTGCAATCTGGTGGTCAACGGACGTTATGTATCACGCTTGCACACCACTATCCGTTGTCACCACGGAAATTTTCACATCCGGGACGAAAGCTCGAACGGCACCGTGATCGAATTCAGCGATGGCCGCAATGTGCGCATCCACCGTGAGGAATACGTCCTCAGTGGCAAGGGAGTGATCGGCATCGGTGCCGCACCAGAGGAAGATCCGGACGCCTCCGTCAGTTTCTATATCAAGTAATTCGCCTCAAGCCTCTTCCGGCAGTGCCGGGATCTCGTAGCGGGAGGCCTGTTGCAGTGAATAGACGTAAATCAAACCGCCATGCGGGCGGTTGATTTCGGCGACCTCGTAGATGAAAGTAAAAATCTCGTCGGCCGATTCTTCCGGCACCACCACGGTCAGGATCTCCTTTTCGGACTGACCGCCGATGCCGCGGTACGCCAGCGGCGTGATCTTGCCGACCCCGCGTGCGCTCTTGATGTCGGCACTCATCAAATCGTATTCGGATTTCAGCCGGGCGGCGACGCCCAGCGCCACGCCCTTGGGCAGGATGCAGGTGATGAGTTTCTGTCGCTGCAGATGCATTGGAGTCTATGGCTTATTGTCATCTGACCTGGCTGATCCGATCACCGGCCGGGCCAGCTTGTCGACGATTTCCTGCGGTACATAGGTTGCCGCTTTTTCCAGGTGCGTGACATACATGATACCCATGCCGGGGGTATCGAGCTTGCCCGCGATGTACATCTTTTCAAATATCCGGTCGATTTGGTCCGTGGCCACGACGATATTGATGACTTCCTTCTCCACCTCGATGGCAAGGCCCAGTACCCCGAGACGTTCGCGCACACCGCCGCCGCGCGCGTAATAGACGGTTGCGCCCTGGGCACCCACCTCCTGGGCGGCCTTGATAATGTCATCGGCGGCGCCGCGTTGTACCACACAGGTAATCAATGCGACATCAGTTAATACGGTGATTTCACGTTTACTCATGTGACTGTTGCCTCCATCGCAACCGTGCTTGTACCCGTCTCCCTGGCGTGACGCCGTTCGATTTTCCAGCGTATCCATTCACCCGTTACCAGTACCGAGATGATCGGTCCGATCGAGGCCATGGAGAGAATGCCGAAACCTTCCACTGCCCCTACGGCATTACCGAATCCGAGCCCCATCGCCAGCACCAGCGGCACGGTCACCGGTCCGGTGGTAACTCCGGCGCTGTCCCAGGCAATGTTGACGAATTCCTCGGAAGAACGCCAGGTCAGGATGACTGCGATGCTGTAACCGGGAATGATCAGCCAGGCAATGGGAATGTTGAAAATGATCTTGAGCACACCCAGGGCAATGCCGGTCCCGACGCCGATTGATACGGCATACATCAGCAAGGATTTTCTGAAGGCGCCATTGGTCAGGTTTTCGACCGTCAGGCCCAGCGCATTCAGGGCCGGTTCGGCCAGCGTGGCGCCAAATCCCAGTAACCAGGCAAAGGTCAGCGCTACCAGCAGGCCCGTGGCAAAACCGTAGAGGGGCGAATCGTCGACCGCGGTCAACTGGGTAAAGGCGGCAGGCACCAGGCCCCCGGACTGACCCCCGAGCTTGGCCAGGCCGTAACTGAGACCGACGTTGAATATGATCATGCCGATCACACACAGCGTGATTCCGTAGGTGATGGCGCCCTTGTGCCGGATCTTCTCCCTGAGAACAAAGGTCATGATGCACAGGAGAAAAATTACCAGTGGCACGATGGCGCGGATACCGAGGATGATCTCCACCACTGGCGTCATTTCATACCAGGCGAGGCGTGCGCTGTCGGTGGCCGGCCCGGTGGCTGCGGCAATGATGGCCTCCGGGCTGACCGTGCCGGCGACATACAGGGACAGCAACAGAACACCGATGATGGGAAACAGGGAGGCCAGCATGACAATACCAAACCCCGACAGCGATGAGTTACCCTTGCCGGCGGCTGCGGCGATACCGATACCGAGCGACAGGACCAGTGGTACGGTGACCGGTCCCGTCGTCACCGCGCCGCAATCCCAGGCCAGTCCCAGCGTGCTCGCCAGTTCCGGTGTCAGGCTCATCCAGCCGGTCAGCAGGATGACCGGCGCCAGGGTCAGGTATACCAGCGGTTTCAGGCTCCAGCCATAGATGAAACGAAACGTGCCCAGGCAGGTGGCCAGACCGACACCGATACCCACCACCAGTACCAGCAGTTCAGCGCGGTCATTCAGCAGCGTGTAGAGGTACGGTGCCTGGTGGACATCGACAATGGAACCGGCGGTTTTCAACGCGCCGATGGCGGGTTCGGCGAAGGTGACGCCGATGCCCAGCAGGAAAGCGATCAGCATGACGACATGTAACCGTGCCCTGGCCGGCAGGGTGGTGCCGATGGCTTCACCGAAGGGCATGAGACCAACCTTCAGGCCTTCCATGAAAAACATGAGACCGATGATGACCGAAAAAATCCCGCCGGTGATAATCCAGGAGTCTGCCACGTTCTGCCGCAGGATCAACATCTGGAACAGGACCAGGTAGACGGCCAGAGGGACGACAGCCTTGATCTGTTCTTTCAGCCTGACACTGACATAGGGCTCCAGGATACGGTACACGTCGATACTGCGTACCCGCAGCCGCGGGGCAATATAGGGCAGGTCGATACCCTCTGCGTCCTGTTTGATATCCGGGCTCAGTTCGTTATAGCTGAGCTGTTGCTGCTCCACCGTGACCTGGCGGATAAAGTCGCCGAACCTGATTTGCCGTGCCATATACAAATACGCCGTGGTTAATCTTTCTTATTTGTTGAATTCTATGTATTTTCAGCGCGTCGGGCCATGATCCTGGTCAATTACCCGGCACCGTCATCGGGTTGGGTCACAGGGCACTGTTGAAAATACCGGCGCCGGAAACCCTGTGAACCCGCTAATATTCGATCGTCGTAGATTGACTGCGATTTCTCTGCCGTGCCTGGCGTTCTAGTATTAGAATCACATATCAAATTGATGGGTCATCACATGCGCAACTTTCTTTTGATTATTTTCGTGCTGCACTTGTTGGCAGCCTGTGGCGCTGATCAGCCGCAATTGCCCAGGTTGTCATCCGATGCACTGATACTGGCATTTGGTGACAGTCTGACATTCGGCACGGGATCGGGCAAGGGCAAGAGTTATCCGGAAGTGCTGGCCGATTTGTCGGGCCACCGGGTGATCAATGCCGGTGTGCCGGGCGAGGTCACGGAAAACGGTCTGCAGCGGCTGCCGGCATTGCTGGATCAGCATCAACCGCAGTTAATGATTTTGTGTCATGGCGGTAACGACATCCTGCGGAAAAAACCCATGCAGAGCATGTCGGCCAATCTGCGCAATATGATCAAGCTGGCCAGTGAGCGCGACATCCCGGTGGTGCTGCTGGCCGTGCCGAAATTCGGACTGTTTCTGTCAGCCGCGCCCGAATACCTCGAGATTGCCGAAAGTACGGGCGTGGTGTACATCGGCGATCTGGTGCCGGATATTCTCAGTGACCGGGATCTGAAGGCCGATACCGTGCATCCGAATGCGGACGGTTACCGCCGCATGGCGGAAAATATTCATGCCGTGTTGCGCGAGCGTGGCGCCCTGTAGGTGTGCAATGAAACAGACGGCTGCAATCACAGCCGGGGAGCAAGATGATGACGATATCCATGTACCAGGCTTCGGTGCCGGTGTTCATCCACATGTTTCAGAACCTGATCAATATCCTTGAGAAGGCCGAGGCTTTTGCCCGCGAGAAAAACATTGATGAAAAGATTCTGATCGACAGCCGCCTGGCGCCCGATATGTTTCCGTTGTCCCGGCAAATCCAGATCGCCACCGATATCGCCTGCCGTGGCTGTGCCCGTCTGGCCGGCGAGGAACCCGGGTCGGTGCAGGATAATGAACAGAGCTTCGCTGATTTTTATCAACGTATCCGGTCGACCATGGAAAAACTGCAGGACTACAGCCCTGAACAGATCGATGGTGCGGAAGCGCGGCCCATTTCCGTCAAGGTCGGCAAGTATACGATTAATACCAATGGCCAGGATTTTCTGCTGAACTTCATGCTGCCGAATGTCTATTTTCATATCACCACTGCCTATGATCTGTTGCGCCACAACGGCGTCGAACTCGGCAAGGCGGATTACCTCGGCAACATCGGCCAATAAGCAGTGTCCGGCTGGTTCGTTTACATGTTGCGCTGTGCGGATGACAGCATTTATACGGGTATCACGACAGACATCCGGCGTCGGGTTGAAGAACATAATTCGGGCAGGTCAGGTGCTGCCTACACCCGCTCGCGGCGGCCGGTTGAATTGATTTACCAGGAGAACTG
>JBFGPT010000132.1:0-5243 GCA_041564575.1 Gammaproteobacteria bacterium
CATGGAACTGACAAAATGCGTAATGCGTCCCTGCGTGTCACGCCAGATCTCGGGACCGGTGCCCTCGATATGGGCGCGGGGATTGTCCGGGTTGGCGAACTGGTCCAGCACGATGCCCTGGCCCTCATCGCGCATTTTCTCGGCCAGGTCACGGGCGCCCTCCATACCCTCTTCCTTGCTGACCAGTATGATCTCGGCGCCGAAGGCGGTCATCGCATCACGACGTTCCTGGCTCATGTGAGCCGGCATGATCAGTTTCATCCGGTAGCCCTTGATGGCCGCGGCCATGGCCAGGGCAATACCGGTATTGCCGCTGGTTGCCTCGATCAGTGTATCGCCCGGTTTGATCGTGCCGCGTTTCTCGGCATGCACGATCATGCTCATGGCCGGGCGATCCTTGACCGAGCCGGCCGGGTTGTTACCCTCCAGCTTGGCCAGCAGGAGATTCCCGGTATCGCCACCCACCCGCTGCAAACGCACCAGCGGCGTATTGCCGACGAAGGCCTCGATGGTCGGAAAGTCGGCCAGGGGATCGGGCAGGTCCTGCGGTTGTGTCTTGCCCTTGCTCATACTCTATAGTCTTTTATTGTGTCGCCAGGTTCCTGGCCAGGATGATCGCGTCCTCGCGGCCTTCCGGGTGCGGATAATAGTTCTTGCGCATGCCGACCTCGTCGAAACCGGCCTCATGGTACAACCGCAGGCCCGGCCTGTTGCTCGGCCGCACTTCGAGAAACGCAGTATCCGCCTTGTGTTCGCGGGCGATGTCCATGAGAAAATCCAGCAGGGCGCGGCCAAAGCCCCGTTGCTGGTGATGCGGGTGGATACACAGGTTCAACACGTGGCATTCACCCACGGCCACGGAAATAATTCCGTAGCCAATCACCTGGCGGTCTTCCTCGAATATCCAGCAACTGTAACCAACGCGCAGGCAATCCCTGAATATCCGCCGCGTCCACGGAAACTGGTAGGCTGCCTCCTCGATCGCCAGCACGGCAGGCAGGTCCGGCTCGCACATCGGCCGGAAATTGTACACTGGCCCGTTAAGTACGGCGCTCATCGCTCCGCCTCGTAGATTTTCTTTGCCATCTGCAGATCCTGCCAGGATTTTCGCTTCTCTCCCGGAGATCGTAACAGATAGGCGGGGTGATAGGTGACCAGAACCGGGATATCCGTGCCGGGATAACGATAGTGCTGGCCGCGCATCTTGCCGATAGGGGTCGATACCCCGAGCAGGTTCTGGGCGGCAACCCTGCCCAGGGCCAGGATGATCTTTGGCTGGATCATCTCGATCTGTTGGCGCAGGTACAGTTCGCAACACTGTACTTCATCCGGCTTCGGATCGCGGTTATTGGGCGGCCGGCATTTGAGAATATTGGCGATGAATACCGACTCACGCCTGAGGCCGATGGCCGCGATCATATTATTCAGCAACTGTCCGGCGCGGCCGACGAAGGGTTCCCCCTGACGGTCCTCTTCCGCACCCGGCGCCTCACCGATGAACAGCCAGTCGGCCCGCGGATCGCCGACCCCGAACACGGTCTGCGTACGGCCCTTGTGCAACTCGCAACGGGTACAGGTTTTTACCGCTTCCTGTAACACCCGCCAGGCGTTGCCGTCTGCTTCGTCCGCGGCCACTGCCTGCGGCACGGCTTCGACATCCGGCGCACGATCCCGTAACTGCCAGATATCAACGCCGATCTCACGCAGGCAGGCAGCTTGTCCGGCACTCAGTATCATACCTGGGGATGGGTGCGTTCACCGGCGTTGAGGACCTTGTTCAGGGCATTGATATAGGCCTTGGCCGAGGCAATCACGATATCGGTATCGGCGCCCTGGCCGTTGATCACGCGGCCATTCTTGTCCACGCGCACGGTGACCTCGCCCTGTGAATCCGTGCCGGTCGTAATGTTGTTGACCGAGTACAATTGCAGGTCGCAGCCACTGTTGACGATGCTCTCGATGGCCTTGAAGGTGGCATCGACCGGACCGCCGCCACGGGACTCGGCCTGTTTTTCCTCGCCATCAAAGGACAGGGTGACCGAGGCAACCGGCATCTCGCCGGTCTCGCTCTGCGCCCGCATGGAGACCAGCTTGATACGTTCCTCGCGGGCATTATGCAGGGCATCGGCGACCAGGGCAGACAGGTCCTCGTCATAGATCTCGTGTTTCTTGTCGGCGAGATCCTTGAAGCGTGAGAAGGCCGCATTCAATTCCTCCTCGGTATCAAACACGATCCCCATCTCGGCCAGCCGTGACCGGAAGGCATTACGCCCGGAGTGCTTGCCCAGCACCATGCGGTTGTTATGCCAGCCGACATCCTCGGCACGCATGATCTCGTAGGTCTCACGGCTCTTGAGAACGCCGTCCTGGTGAATGCCGGATTCATGTGCAAAGGCATTGGCGCCGACGATGGACTTGTTCGGTTGCACCGGAAAACCGGTGATGTTGGACACCAGCTTGGAACAATTGACAATCTGGGTGGTATCCAGGTCAGTGTCGCAGGAGAACAGGTCCTGACGCGTGCGCACGGCCATGACGATCTCCTCCAGCGCGGCATTGCCGGCGCGCTCGCCGAGACCGTTGATGGTGCACTCAACCTGACGGGCGCCGCTGAGCACCGCGGAAAGCGAATTGGCCACGGCCAGGCCAAGGTCATTATGACAGTGCACGGAAAAGATCGCCTTGTCGGAGTTCGGGATATTCTCGATCAGGTACTTGATCAATTCGCCGAATTGCAGGGGCATATTGTAGCCGACGGTGTCCGGTATATTCAGGGTCGTGGCGCCCGCATCGATCACCTGCTCGAGAATACGGCAGAGAAATTCCGGCTCGGAACGGCCGGCATCCTCGGGGGAGAATTCAACGTCGTCCGTGTAACCGCGAGCGCGTTTGACGGCGTGCACGGCCTGTTCGATCACCTGGTCAGGCTGCATGCGCAGTTTTTCGCGCATATGGATCGGCGAGGTCGCGATGAAGGTGTGGATACGTGCCCGCGGGGCCGGTTTCAGCGCCTCGGCCGCGGTATCGATATCCTTGTCCAGCGCCCGGGCCAGACCGCAGACCACGCTGTCCTTGATGCTGCCGGCCACGCCCCGCACGCCTTCAAAATCGCCGGGGCTGGCAATCGGGAAACCGGCCTCGATCACGTCCACGCGCATGTGTTCAAGCGCCTTGGCGATACGCAATTTCTCCTCCCGCGTCATGGAAGCCCCGGGGCTCTGCTCACCGTCCCTCAGGGTGGTATCGAAAATAATCAACTTCTCTGGCATTTTTAAACTCCTGAAACTGGTACGAATAGTAACCAAGCCACTACCCGTAGAACAACAGATTTGAAATTAAGAAAGAAATTTAAGGTGTGCGTGTGTCTGCCCGTCAGGGCAGCAGACGCAGCAGGGCAGCGCTCAGGAGCGAACGCCGTGAGACGGGGGAGGAAATTTCGTGGTAAGACCTGCTCATAGTCTTGAATATATGCATACCTGCATAATTTTCAAGTAGTTTCTGACCGTTCGGCGTCCGCCGACCCGGCAATTTTCCGGCGCATGCGCCGTTTTCGGATCTGCGTCAGGGTCAGGACCGGGCCGGAAAGGCCGTACAGGGCCACGATGGTGAACAGCACCAGCGGCGGTTCACTGGCGATCAGGATAAAGATCAGAATGAGGATTATCACGGTGATAAACGGAACCTTGCCCTTCAGATCGAACTGCTTGAAGCTGTGATAACGGATATTGCTTACCATCAGTAATCCGGTGATGACCGTGATCGGAAAGATGAACCAGGAAATGGTCGTGCCGTCGTACAACGTTCCATGGCTCTCCACCGACCAGATAACACCGGCGATAACGGCTGCCGCCGCCGGACTGGGCAATCCCTGAAAATACCGCTTGTCGGCGCTGGCTGCCTGGGTGTTGAAGCGCGCCAGGCGAAATGCTACGGCCGCGGCGAACAGGAAGGCGCCGAGCCAACCAACCTTGCCTATGCTCACCAGTGACCATTGGTAAATCACAAGGGCCGGTGCCAACCCGAAGGACACCATGTCAGACAGGGAATCATATTGCACGCCGAAGTCACTCTGCGTATTGGTCAGCCTGGCGATGCGCCCGTCCATGCCGTCCAGGATCATGGCCACAAATATCGCGATAGCGGCCGCCTCGTAGCGATCATTCATGGCCGAGACAATCGAATAAAAACCGGCGAACATCGCCGAGGTGGTAAACAGGTTCGGCAGGATGTAGATTCCGCGGCGGCGTTTCATGGTCTGTTGGTAAAATTACACTTCATACTGAAATCAACAGTACACCAGATACCGGTGGATTTCATAGTGCAGTTTCCTGTGGCAAGCCGGTGGCAGCCCGTGTCGGGAATTACGTGACAGGGATATGACGGGATCAAACCGCCTGGCTGGACGTGCCGGAAGTGTCTGTGAGCGTGGCCGATGATTCATGTACCAGCATGGCCAGTGCCGAGGCGCCGGATTTCACGCGCTGCCCGGACTCCACCTCCAGCTTGACGTTTTCCGGGACGATAACATTGACGGTTGCACCGAAATAGATAAAACCGCAGCGTTGCCCCTGGCCGAGGCGTTCGCCGGACTGCATGTAGAAACGATAGCGCCAACGCGGTTTGCGCAAATGAATCGAGGTGACGACGTGATCGCCTTCATCGGACTGCACCCAGAAGGTAAACGATGTTTTCACCAGGGCATCCACCGTATCGGATCTTGACCACTGGTTCATTACCTTGCCCTCGATGGGACTGCGCAGGGAAAAGATATCCCAGGGCTTCATCTCGATCTCGATCGACCGGGCCGGTCTGTCGATATAAGGATCAACGATATCGGTCACCGAAACCACCTCACCATGCACCGGACTGACGACGGCCAGTGGCAATGACGGGACCTTGCGAAAGGGGTCCCTGTGCAGGAAAACTACGGCGAAAATGACGAGCAGCAACAGGGTTGAAAGCAGGAGATGATAATCCAGGTACTGAACCACCAGGAACAATATCACCAGCGTGATCAGCAGGGGCCAGCCTTCACGGGCAATCATGGGGTAGTCATTGCTCGGCATGGTATTTCTCATGCGGACATCATTTGGTCAACACAAACCGCCCCGCGTACACATTTTCCACAAGGGACCTTGTCGTGCGCCTGAAGGGATCAGTCATTCACTTGATAATCAGTTCTTTTCCTGATCGACCAGTTTGTTATCACGGATCCAGGGCATCATGGAACGCAGTTTACCCCC
>JBFGPT010000133.1:0-5226 GCA_041564575.1 Gammaproteobacteria bacterium
CCGGGCCGCGCTTGGCTTATACTGGCCGGCCTGTTTTTTTCTGTCCTTCTTGCCGGGATGGCGGAACTGGTAGACGACATGCAGGATGCACTAGTGTCGCGGAGGACAGGACGTCCGGTAGCGACCGCGCCGGATTGGAAATTCCCCCAGGGAACTTCCAACTGAAACACACAAGCTGACAAATTTATCATCCTTGCCGGGATGGCGGAACTGGTAGACGCGCCGGACTCAAAATCCGGTTCTGGTGACAGAGTGGGGGTTCGATTCCCCCTCCCGGTACCAATCATTACGCATTACTTCCAACCTTCCGCGGCATTGCGCGGGCGGATGCACCTCAGGGCTGAAACAGTTTCTTGCAGGCCTGCTGTTTGTCCGGGTCCGCGTAACGACGGAAGACGCCGGGGATGTTTTTATGCATGGCCTTCTTCTCCAGCGCCTGTTGCTTGCGGAGCTGTTTCATGGCTCGGCGGGTAGTGGCCGGCGCCCAGATGTCCCGATCCAGGGCCAGGATGAATTCCGCCAGGATATCCTCCTGTACGCACAGATCCTGGAATTCACCGAGCCGGTCCTGCAGGCGTTTGAGTTGCTTGATCTGCCGGGCGATCTTTTTCCGCGGATAAAACTCGCGGAAAAACTCGATCATATACCTGAGTCTCTTGCAGGCCTTGCGCAGATCATGCACGGCGTCATCGCTCGATTGCTTGTCAATCCGGCGGCCGTATTTACGCACCCGCCTGTAGCAGGACCAGATCTGATTGTCCGCAAATTCTTTTACCGGTTTTGCCACGTACGCCAGCCGGCTGTATTTCGGCAAGGGCGATGACAGGTAAAACGCCCAGTCGCGTTTCAGGCGTTCGTAACGCACGGTCTTCATGCCCTCGTAGAGACGCCGATGCTCGCGATCCTTACGCGCCTGCAGGTACTTCTCCAGGGGCTCGATCGCGGCCGGATCAGCTTGCCGTCCGGATTTCATGGATTCCAGGCGCAACAGGAAAACATCCATATCCCGCGGACCGCTGGTGTACCCGGCCAGCCAGGAAAAGTCGCGCCGGAAACGCGACAGGCGATTGGCGGGGATGACCTCATGACACTGGCCGAGCAGGGAGCGGGAGCGGCGAATGGCGATGCGGTAATTGTGCAACACCTTCTCGGAATGTTTTTGCAGCAGGGACTCTTCATGCTTTTTAAGCGTGTCAAGCAATTCAAGTAACACGGCCCTGACGCAAAGAACGGTACTGGCGTTCGGATCAAGCGTGCTCATTGTTGCGCTGCCTGCAGATCCAGGAGTTCGCCGCCCAGTTCCCGGACCATTGCCTGTACCGCCTGTTCCAGATTATCCAGGGACCCGGCATGGGTGCCGCGCAGGATGACGTTGACGCCGAAACGCCGGTTCTTGAAAAACGGATAGCTGCCAATGCTGATGTCCGGGTACTGATCCTGCAGTTGTCCCAGCGCCTTGGCGATCTGCCCCTCCCTGAGATCGGTAATGACGGAGCGGGTCAGCACCGGCGCGCCACCGATCAACCGGTCGGTCAGGCCGTCGAACATGGCCTGCATGATCTTCGGTACCCCCGGTAAAACGAATACGTTTTCCATCTGGAACCCCGGCGCGCCGCTGACCGGATTTTCAATCAGGCGTGCCCCGATGGGGATGTCGGCCATCTTCAGGCGGGCATCAGTCAGGTCCCGCGCCGGGTAATACGCCTCCAGCGCCTGCTGGGCCTCGGGGTTTCTCTCGATATCGACACCGAAGGCGTGGGCAATGCTGGCGGACGTGATGTCGTCGTGCGTTGGACCGATGCCGCCGGTGGTGAAGACATAATCGAAATGATGGCGGCCAAAATTGACCGTGTCGACAATGGTCTCAATGATATCAGGAATGACGCGGCACTCCGCCACCGGGATGCCGAGGGCATCGAGCCGTGTCCCCAGCCAGGACAAGTTGCTGTCGCGTGTCCGGCCGCTGAGAATTTCGTTGCCGATGATGACAATGAAGGCGGATTTCTGCATACCACATAAACGAAGCAGGGTTTCTTTGGAATCTTACCGCATGACTGTGGTAATTGCGCATGGATAGCGCATTCACGTCCCGGGGCTGGCGCGACCGGGACGCACACGCGAGATCACGGCAGACATTTAATGCCTGGCCACGGATTACAGATTAAACGGGATTTTATTCAGGCGGCCTGGACCGGAATGCTGTCCTTGACACGCACCACCTGGTTGGTTTTGTCCAGATAAACCAGCTTCGGTTTGAAGCTCTTGACCTCACTCTCGGCCAGCCGTACGTAGGTGCAGATGATGACACGATCGCCCGGACTGGCTTTGTGGGCAGCGGCGCCATTAACGGAAATAATACGGGATTTTTCTTCTGCACGAATGGCATAGGTCGTGAACCGCTCACCATTGGTGATGTTATATATATCGATCTGTTCGTACTCATGGATCCCGGCCAAATCCAGCAATTCTCCGTCAATGGCGCAGGAACCATCGTAATCGATCTCTGAATGTGTCACGCAAGCCTGATGCAACTTCGATTTAAGTAATGTAATTTCCATTAGTTAAATAAAGATCTCTGATTTACAAGACAAAATGCAAGTATGGATGATATACGAACCCACTTCAATCCTTGAAAAGGGACGGCGAGTATGTCTGAAACCCCCCGCTGGTTCAACTCTCCAGCCGTAAATTATCTATCAACCGGGCTTTCCCCAGCCAGGCGGCGACCAGTATCACCAATTCGTCTCCCGCCGCCGGCGCATCGAGATCAACGGCTGAAACTACAGAATAATAGTCCACCTTAAGGCCCTCGGCGGCCAGTATCTCGCGCGCCGATTGTTCCAGCGCCGCGAAATCGCGCTCCCCGGCCCGGATCCGGTCCCGGGTGACGCACAGGGCCCGGTAGATCTGCGGGGCAATCTGGCGTTCCGCATCACTCAGGTACTGGTTGCGTGAACTCATGGCCAGACCGTCCGCTTCGCGCACGGTCGGATAGCCCAATACCTCGACCGGGATATGCAGATCGCTCACCAGCCTGCGGATAACGAGCAGTTGCTGGTAATCCTTTTCCCCGAACACGGCCTTGTCCGGCCGTACCAGGTTTAAGAGCTTGGTCACCACGGTCGCCACCCCGGTAAAATGGCCAGGCCGCGAGGCACCGCAAAAGCGTCCGTCCAGCGCCGGCACCGATACCTCGACACCGGCCGTGGCGCCATCCGGGTAAATATCGGTAACTTCGGGTAAATAGACGAGATCTACCCGGTATTTGTCAAGAACTTGCAGATCTTCGTCCAGGGTGCGCGGATATTCGGCGTAATCCTCGCCCGCAACGAACTGTGTTGGGTTCACGAAGATACTGACCACCACCTTGTCGCCCTGCGAATGCGCCGCCTCGACCAGGGCCAGGTGACCGGCATGCAGATTGCCCATGGTCGGCACCATCACGATACTCTGACCCTCGCCGCGCCAGAGATTGATCGTCGACCTCAGGCTGGCCGCATCGCTGATTTTTATCATGCGGCGGTGTGATGTTCCGGGGCAGGGAAGCTGCCGTTGCGGACAGCATCGACATAGGCGGCTACCGCGGTCTGTACCGAGTCCGCCCCTCGCATGAAATTACGGGTGAACTTCAAGGCCAGGTCCGAGATGCCGAGCATGTCCTGCAACACCAGCACCTGGCCATCACAGCGATCCCCGGCGCCGATGCCGATCACCGGTATCTGCAGGGATTCGCTGATCTGCCCGGCGAGACCGGTGGGCACACATTCGAGTACCAGCATGGAGGCCCCGGCCTCCTCCAGCGCCCGCGCATCCTCGATGATTGTGGCCGCCTGCGCATCTTCGCGACCCTGGACCCGGTACCCCCCCAGTTGGTTGATGGACTGCGGCGTTAATCCCAGGTGACCGCACACCGCGATGCCGCGTTCGGTTAGGGCGCGTACTGAATCCAGCACGATCTGCCCGCCCTCGAGCTTGACCAGTTCGGCACCGCCCTCGCTCACCAGCCGCGCCGCGTTGCCGAGGGCCTGTGGAACAGTGACATAACTCATGAATGGCATATCTACCACCACCATGGCGCGCCTGGCCACGCGGCTGACCGCGGCGGCATGATAGATCATGTCAGACAGTCTCACACCCAGCGTGTTGTCGCCACCCTGGATCACCATGCCAAGCGAATCACCGACCAGGATCACGTCAACCTGTTGCTCGTCGAGGACGCGCGCAAAAGCGGCATCATAGGCGGTCAGGCTGGTAATCCGTTCACCGGCACGCTTCATTTCCAGTAAGGCGTGAGTGGTTATTTTTTTCATCGCAGCTCTTTCGGGTTGAAATACTGGCGCCCCTTGCGCTGCTGGCTGATCTGTTCAAGCAGCAGGGCCAGGTTGTCGTCGTCTTCCGACAGGTTGAAATCCACCGTATTGACGATCAGCAAGGGCGCCTCATTATAATTATAAAAAAAATCGACATAGGCCCCGGCAATACGGCCGAGATAGTCTTCATCTATCGAACGCTCGTATTCGATCCCGCGTTCCATGATACGTCTGAGCAACACGTCCACAGGTGCCTGCAAATAGATCACCAGGTCCGGCACGGGGATCTCGACGGTCAGGCGATCATACACCTCGTTATACAACGACAGTTCGTGCTCGGACAGGTTGACCTCGGCAAACAGGCGATCTTTTTGCATCAGGAAGTCCGCGACCCGCACCGGCCGGAACATATCGGATTGTCGCAGTGCCTCCATTTGCCTGACCCGTTGAAACAGGAAATACAACTGGGTCGGCAGGGCTGCATTCTTGCGGTCCTGGTAAAAGCGGTCCAGAAAGGGGTTGTCCATCGGCATCTCCAGCATCAGATCGGTGCCGAAATTATCGGCAAGCCGCCGCGCCAGCGTGGTCTTGCCAACACCGATGGGCCCCTCGACAACGATGTAGTCCGGTTGGCCGTTATGCATGGTCAAGCCGCCTGACCCCGGTACAATCCGCGACCCGCAACAGATCCCGGCCGCTGCCGTGACCCGGTATGCGGATGTCGGGGTCGATCTCAAGCAGGGGTTGCAGTACGAAGCAGCGTTCGTGCAGGCGTGGATGCGGGACAGCCAGTTCCGGCAGGTCGATCACCTGTTCGTCATACAGGAGGATATCCAGGTCCAGTGTGCGCGGCCCCCAGCGCTCGCCCCGGCGATCCCGGCCATGGCGCTGTTCCAGCGCCTGCAAGTCACGCAGG
>JBFGPT010000134.1:0-5223 GCA_041564575.1 Gammaproteobacteria bacterium
GGGCAACTGAAACCCTCGAGTGAATGGCGGTTTCACCGCGCGATCTATGCCGCGCGATCCGGGATCAATGCGATTGTGCATGTGCATTCGCCCTATGCCACCGGTATCGCCTGCACACGCACGGACATTCCGCCGTTTCATTACATGATTGCACTGGCCGGGGGCAACAACATCCGCTGCGCGGAGTATGCGACTTTCGGCACCGAGGCGCTGTCGAACAACGCGCTGGCCGCGCTGCAGGATCGCCGGGCCTGCCTGCTGGCCAACCATGGTCAGATCAGTCTTGGTGTCAGTCTCGACGAGGCCCTGAAACTGGCGCGCGAGGTGGAGCACCTGGCGCAGCAATTCTGGATCAGCAGTCAGTTCGGGACGCCGGTTCTGCTGGACGACGAGGAAATGCGCATAAACCTGGAAAAATTCGGGGATTACGGCAAACAGTGAAAAACGGGACATCATTATCACCGTTTCATCTCGCCATCCCCGTTAACGGGATAGTGGAAACGGAACGCTTTTATGTCGACACCCTGGGGTGCCGTGTCGGCAGGAAATCCGATCGCTGGATCGATTTCGATTTCTTCGGCCACCAGGTCTCCGCGCATGTACGGCCGGAGGCGGTGTCACGGGCCCCCACCAATCCCGTGGACGGCGAGGCGGTCCCGGTCCGGCACTTCGGCGTGGTCCTGCCCTGGCATGACTGGCACGAACTGTCCGGCCGACTGCGCGAGTCCGGCTGCGGCTTTTTGATCGAGCCCTGCATCCGCTTTGCCGGACAGGTCGGGGAACAGGCCACCTTGTTTATCCTGGATCCGTCCGGGAACGCCCTGGAGTTCAAGTCATTCCGGGACCCGCAACAATTGTTTGCCAGCGGAGACTGAGGTGGCGATACATATTCCACCTGCCGCAGAACTGATCACCGTCCCGCACTCGGTGGAGCTGGAACACGGCGGTGTTCTGCAGCAGCCCGTGATAGCCATGGAACGCTACGGTCAGACCCACGAAGCCGGGGCGCCGGTAGTCCTGGTATTTACCGGCATATCACCGGACTCGCACATCTGTTCATCATCGCAGGACCAGACACCGGGCTGGTGGGAATTCATGGTCGGCAGCGAGCGGCCGGTCAATACCGACCACTGCCAGGTGATCTGCGTCAACACACTGGGCAGTTGTTATGGTTCGACCGGACCCGTCTCGTCCAATCCCGAAACCCACAGTCCCTACCGTGCGGACTTCCCGGAAATTACCCTGTGGGACGTTGCCAGGGTCACCGGGCTGGCGCTGGATCAACTCGGTATCGGGCAAATCCAGTGTCTGGTTGGACCGTCGATGGGCGGCATGACCGCGCTCGCCTGGTTATTGCTGCATCCCGGCCGGACCCGGCACATGATCAATATCTCGGCGGCAATCGAGGCCGGCCCCTTCGCTATCGCCCTGCGATCGCTGCAGCGCGAGATTATTTGTTCGGATCCCGGTTTCAACAGCGGTGATTACATGAATCCGGCTGCGCTTCGGCAGGGCATGATGATGGCGCGCAAGCTGGGTCTGATCACCTACCGTTCCGCCTTCGAATGGCGGGAGCGTTTCGGTCGTTCCCGCGACAGTGTCGGCACGGATCAGGGACGCTATGTGATCGAATCCTACTTGCAACTGAATGCCGAAAAATTCGCCGATAATTTTGATCCGAACAGTTACCTGCGGCTGTCACAGGCCATGGACTGGTTTTCGATCAGTGAAAAGTACGGTGACGTGGTGAAAACGATCCGGGACAGCGGACTGGAATCCGCACTGGTAATCGGCGTCAACTCCGATATCCTGTTTCCCGAATATCAACAACAGGAGCTGGCGTCCTGTTTGCAGGACGCCGGCGTCAGGACCCGTTATGAGGGTATCGCCTCCCACTATGGTCATGATGCTTTCCTGATCGACGAGGAAAACTTTTCACCGCTGGTACACGATTACATGCATATCATCCTCGAACAGGCCGCGGCTAACTGAAGTAGATGGATACCTACCGGGATTTTTCGCAACTCAGCCAGGTACACCGGCCGGGCGTTGATTTTGAAATCACGGCGCGAAGGCAGGATTCGCATTATGCGATCGTGGCCATCCATGGCGGCACGATTGAGCATGGCACCAGCCGCATCGCCGAGGCGATCGCCGGTGATGAGCACAGTTTCTACAGTTTCGAGGGACTGCAGGACAAATCACATCACCTGCATATCACCAGCAACCGTTTCGATGAACCGCAGGCCCTGTCGCTTGTGAGAAAGGTGGAAACGGTGATTTCCATACACGGCGCCTTCGGGCAGGCGCACGTGGTGTATTTCGGCGGACTGGACCGGGGCCTGGGCACTGACATGATGACGGCCCTGAGCCGCAACGGCTTCCCGGCCGAACCCGATCCCAGTCCTACCCGGCAGGGCCGGGGCGTGACGAATATCTGCAACCGCGGCCGCAGTGGCCGGGGCTTGCAACTGGAGTTACCACAGGGCTTCCGCAAGTCCCTGTTTGACCGCCCGGACTACCGGCACAGGCGCTGGCGTCCGAACCGGCGTTTTCACGAATTCATCGCGGTGATCCGCAAGGTACTGGATCACCAGGACAGGTAACGCAGGGCCAGGCGGTTGATCAGTGCCGTAGCCTGGCTGAGCCGATCCGGTTCATTGCCGCAGGCACGCGATATTTCTATCGTCAGCATGTTTCCGTCCTGCCTGCCATCCTGCAGCGGCTGCTGTTTCACGATCAGGGCGTCTTCAGTTTTGTAAACAATGTATCTTTGCCGGATATCGATATTCATGAAGACAGAGGAACCGTACTGCGTGTCCAGCAACCAGTCGCCGTACTGTAACAGTCGTGACTCGAACAGGTCGAACCAGGCCTCGGGACGCAGGTCGTGCGAGAGCCGCTGGCGGGAATTCTGTTCCCGAATGTCGGCATAGCGGCCGGATAGGCGATCCAGACGGTAAACGGATTCCAGGCCCAGCATCACACCGGGCCCCTTCCATTTAAGAAACGCCGCGTCGAGTTGCCATTGATCGCCATACAGCGGGAATTCCTCCGGAAAACAGAAATCGCCGCTCCTGAGTTCGGCGATGTAGACATCCTCGCCAAAGCGGGAAAACTTCAACTCCGCGACCGGTACCTCGGTATTGAAGCGGGAATAAGTCCAGTAGGACGAGAAACCGAGCAGCACCAGCAGTATCACCAGTAGCGGTATGACCCCGAAGATTAGGAATCGAACAAGTCTGCCTGTCATGGATAACACACGCCGGTTTATGATTATGCTATAACTCCGATAATAATATCTTATACGCCTGCCTGAGGCCTCGATTTCGATTTCTTCGGGATGAAATTTATATGACGTTTTTGATTTTTTGTGCCGGCCTTGTGCTGCTGATCGCCGGCGCTGAACTGCTGGTCAAGGGTGCCTCGCGTATGGCGGCCAGCCTGGGTATTTCACCGCTGGTTATCGGTCTAACCGTGGTCGCCTTTGGCACCAGTTCGCCGGAACTCGCTGTCAGCGTCAAGGCGGTGCTGGCGGGACAGAATGGGGTGTCTCTGGGCAACATTATCGGCAGTAATATCTTCAACGTGTTGTTTATCCTGGGACTGTCGGCACTGGTGACGCCGTTGGTGGTATCGCAACAGCTCGTGCGCCTGGATGTGCCACTGATGATCCTGGTATCCGTAATTGTCTGGATAATGGCGGCCGATCAGATGGTCGGACGTGGCGAAGGCCTGGCACTGTTACTCGGGCTGGCGGCCTACCTGTTCATCTTGATCCGGCAAAGCCGCCGGGAGAGCGGGACCATTAACGATGAGTACGCCGGTGAATTCGGCCTGGTGGAAGACCGGACCGGTCACTGGTTCGTGAATACCGGTCTGGTTGCGGGCGGGCTGATCCTGCTGGTGCTGGGGTCCCGCTGGCTGGTCAGCAGCGCCGTTGCCATCGCCCAGTCCCTGGGGGTCAGCGATCTGGTGATAGGCTTGACCATCATCGCAGCGGGCACCTCTTTGCCCGAGGTCGTCACCTCGGTGGTTGCCAGTCTCCGGGGAGAACGCGATATTGCCGTGGGTAATATCGTCGGCAGTAACCTGTTTAACCTCCTGGGGGTGCTGGGTCTGGCCAGCCTGGTGGCACCCGCCGGCCTGCAGATCCCGGCAGCGGTCATCAATTTCGACCTGCCCGTCATGATTGTGGTTGCCTTTGCCTGCCTGCCGATCTTCTTTACCGGGAACCGGATCAGCCGCATGGAAGGGGCCTTGCTGCTGGCTTACTATGTTGCCTACACGCTGTATCTGATCCTGGCGTCGGCCCACCACGATGCCTTGCCCTGGTTGAGTGGAATATTGCTTTACTTCGCGATTCCACTGACTATATTTACGCTGTTAATTATCGCAGTACAAGAAATGGTACATCACAACAAGAGTCGGCAGGAATGAATCCGGCATCCTGCTCAAGGCAATATCGCGCCGGACCCTGTGACCGTGGTCATTCTGTTGTGATCAGCGGCCCTGCCACGTTCCTCGCCTAGAGGGGGGGCGGTGTCCGACAATCGCAGCCCGCGGGCCACGGCCCCGGTAAAGCTGCACTATTCCTTCAAAAAAATCATGACCGGTTCTGATCTGTCACACCGGCGCCTGCCCATGATGTCGGCAGTCAGCGCCAGTCCGGGACCTCTGGTCTGGATCACGGCCTGCGGCCATGGCGATGAGGTTAGCGGCATTGTCGTTATCCAGGAGATTTTCAGGAATATTCGCCGCCTGCTCAGGTGCGGCGCCATACACGCGTTTCCACTGATGAATCCGTTCGGATTCGAAATGGTCTCGCGAAATATCAGCATCAGCAGTGAAGACCTGAACCGTTCTTTCCCGGGCAACCCGGACGGCACACCCGGAGAACGTATCGCCAGCCGCATCCTGGACACGATGCTGGAAACCCGGCCGGCCCTGGTGCTGGACCTGCACAATGACTGGATCGAGTCCATTCCATACGTATTGCTGGATCATAATCCCGGTCAACGGCACAGGGATGTCTACCGGAGGGCCGTTAACGCCGGGCGCCAGTCCGGGATGTGCCTCGTCGTGGACGATGAGAAACTGACCAGCAGTCTTTCATACAATCTGTTGATGAATGATATTCCGGCGCTGACCCTGGAACTGGGCAAGTCCTATGTCGTCAGCGAATCCGATGTTCGCTACGGAGTGTCGGCCATCTTTAACATA
>JBFGPT010000135.1:0-5189 GCA_041564575.1 Gammaproteobacteria bacterium
CCACCCTCGGGGCCGGCAATGACATTACCGGTATGCAGGCCAATCAGGAGACTTAGGGAAAAATAAAACGGGCGGCGGGGGGGAGATGTTTTTAATTGTGTATGGGACGCTGACGTGCCGGGTCGGCACCTCAGAATTGCATGCTGGAGCGATCGCAGCACTGCGCTAATACGGAATATTTCCACTCAGACTTCCCACCTTTTCCGTTATTTTCAGTATATTGAGCGACCGATTGTCGAACAATCCGGTCTCACCTTTCTGTGAACCGAATCACAATACAACAAATTATTGTTTTTAATAAATTTTTCTTATAAACCGGGGTTGCCTTTTCAACTACCCGTTTAGAAAGAATAAGTTAAATCTCCCCATATTTGCGGCTTGCGGTCGTTGCCGACATCACCCGCATTCGGCGCCCCGAGGGCCCAGGCCCACATCAGGCGTGAATCCAGTGTGCCCGGGATATTGAACCGCAGTTGCACACCGGCGCCACGATAGCTTTCGTAAGTCTCCTCATCGGTGGCCGTCGGGTCGTTCAGGCGGCCGATGGCGTGGTCATAGAAGAGAGAGAGCTGCAACACCTCGCCCCAGGTGCGAGTGCCGAAGGCCGGCACATCGGCGATAAAGGGGGCATTCATAATGTACTCAAAAGACATGAAATAGGCCCGATCAACCAGGGCATGGGCGGCTGGAAAGGCCCGCACGTTTTCCGCGCCACCGATGGAATACTGTTCCAGCGGGACGAGCAGGTCATCACTCCACTGATACTCACCGCGCAGCAGCAAGGAGTGATGCGGCGCCAGGGTCTGCAAACGCGAGGCCGTGGCGAAGAACTTGAAGAACTGACCTTCGGCGAATTTCCGGGATCCGCCCTGGCGGCTCGGCCTGACGCCGCTCAACAGGTTCTGGGCATCACCGCTGGAGCCCATGGATCCCATGAAATCATTGAAACCCCGGGTGACCTCTACCTGGGCGAAGTTGATGCCGCCAGCCTGGAAGTTGTCTTCGCTGCCAAACGACGGGAACAGCTCGAAGGTATCGACCGAGTCATAATCCACCGCCAGATACAACACACCAAGAATGTCGCGGCTACGCTTGACGGCCTGGCGCTTTGAGTAGGACTCTTTACGCGTCAATCCCAGCTTGGCGGAGAGGTTTTCCAGCCGGCTACGTTGAAACGATTTGCGCAGCCAGATCCCGGCATTTTCCGTTTCAGCGGTGATTTGCTGATCTTCGAATTCTCCCTTGACGCCGAACTTGTTGGCGTCCCAGAAACCGCCGAACAACCAGGAATCCCCGATATGACGTTCATAGGCCAGTGACTTGAAGACGTTTTCCTTGGGACGGTAACTCTGTTGCACGGTCATGGTCAGCCGGTCCGAGGCATCCAGCATGTTGTTCCAGTCGATAACGGTGCGGAACCGGGCGCGGCCCGTTTCCTGCGTGCCGTGGTTGTCCACGCGCAGGGCGATATCATAGAACTTCTCTTCCTGAACCTTGAGGACGATGTCCGCCGTGCCGACTGTGAGGCCGGGCTGGAAGACGCCAAACACGGTAAGACCAGGGTAATCGGTCAGCGTCAGCAAGGCGGCTTCCACCTTGCTCTTGGTGATCGGTTCGCCGACCAGGGAATCAAATGGACGTCGCAGGATATCCTCGGCGTACATCTCGTTGCTTTCCACCAGGACCCGGCCAAGCCGGCCCTCGAAGACCTGGATATCCACCACGCCCTGCTCGACGTCTTGCACCGGCACGACTGCCTGCGCCAGGATCAGGCCTTTCTGCCGGTAATAGCGTGTGACGTTATCCGCCACTTCCTGCAGGCGGCCGATGGTAAATCCCTCGGGTCGCTCGCCACGCAATTGTTCCAGCAACTGCTCGACATCGCTCACCAGAATCTCAAATTCCGGCAGGTCCATGGCGTTCAGCAAGCGGAAAGAACTGACCATAACGACCTCGCCTTCATCAATGTCGAAAGGACGGTCAATAACGGCCGGGATTTCGAGGACTTCCGCGGCGGGCGCGGGTGGACGGGTTGGTTGCAGATCAGTGTCCGGACGGACGGCACCGGGTCGCGCGGAATCGGGTAAACCTATGGGTCCTGCGCTCGCATTGAGGCTGGCAAAAAGCGAGACAAAAGCCCAGAACATTGCCCGGCGACTTATCACCATAACCACTCGCATCATTGTTAGTATTTTGAACCCCAGGATGGCATCAAGAATACCATCTTAAAATCAAATAGTTACAACGCACAACGAAAGAATCCGACAGTACGCATGGGCCGCAGTGAAGACACAAACCCGCCTGATTTTGGACTATATCAATTATGTGGCGAATGAGCAAAAAAAACTTGCTACAAAAAAATAGAGATATTTCGTGTAATCAGTTGATTACTATTAATTTCGCACGGGTAAAATTTGACCAAATAATTGTTGCTCCAACGCAACAACGAGTGCCTATGCCCGGCTCTATGATGGACTTCTGGACATGGTCCGGCAGGTTTATAGATTCGTGCGTAACTTGAGGCGCCATTCCTCGATGCGTTTGGCGTCCGGCGCCTGCTGGTAGGTCTTGCCCGCCTGATCGAAAATGGCGCGGCGCAACCGCTTTTCAGCTTCGTCCCGCAAGGCCTGGTTGATCCGGGCCCTGACTTCTTCAAAGGGCATGACCGTGGCGCCGACTCTGTTGCCGGGAATGATCAGGTGATAACCCTCATCTGTGCGAATCGGCGCACTGAGTTGTCCTGCCTTGAGGCCCAGCACCGATTCGCTGATCTCGGGCTTGATGTCGGAGAGCTTGATCAGGCCCATGTAGCCACCGGCGTGGCGGCTGGGAATATGCCGGGAATACTCGGCAGCGGCCGTGGCAAATTCCAGCTTGCCGGCGTCGATCTTTTTCTTCAGGTCCTGCGCCTGCTGTTTCACGGCCTCCTCGGCCTTGGTGTCAGCCGGCTTGTCAAACGGTAAGAATATCTGCCAGAGGTGGATCCTTTCCTCCAGGGTAAAACGCGCCTGATTGTTGTCGTAGAAAGTGCGAGCCTGTTCCTCGCTCGGGAAATCAGCCGGCAACTCCTTGTTTATCAACCGTTTGATATAAATTTCCCGCAGCGTGCTGTCGGCACTGTTGCGCATCAGGAGTTCCGTCAGGGGATCCTGGTCCAGATTGTTGGCGCGCGCCGCGGCCAGCACGGAGGCATTGGCCGCACGTTGCTGAATGAAATTATTGAAGGCGGCCTCGTCAGACAGGAGACTGCTGCGTTGTTCCGCGTTCAGGTTGGAGATAATGATGCGAATGTCTTCGAAGCGGACGCCCGCCTGAGCAGCCTGCACCGCAGGTGCCGGTTCGGCCTCGGCCACGGCCTGTGTCGACGATTCCGCCCAGTTCGCCGACTTTCCAGTCCCGGCCGATTCCGGGGCGGATTCGGTCTGTGCCTCGTCCTTGCCGAAACCGAGCCATTCGAGCAGTGAAAATGCCGCGGCGTTCTGGCTGCCCAGCGCAATGCTTACAGCAAACAAGAGCGACAGTGCCTGGTGTCTTGGTCGGTATGTCATACGTTAATAATCCTGTTGTTTATCTTCCTGCCTGGCGAGCGATCCTACACAGCCGCCCGGTCCTGAACAACTTGCATCATCAAACCGTGATCGGTCATGCATAAAGACCTGCGGCAAACCCCTGTCTTTTCGATAAATTAGCGTGACTGCCTTGTTCCTTGTGGTTATCATTACCCTCGACTAATAATCTGAAATTGTTAGAGTTATACTTGCTCATATGCAAAGACTCGTGCCGGACCTCAACTTACTAGATTGCCCTGTGCAAACGTCCGGATCCTGCAACCGGATTGACTGATGTGCAGGCGGCAATAGCAGACACAATTTTCAATCTGGATTAATTATTCTGAAGAGCCTTATGGCACCGAAAACTGCAAACCTCGCAATCATGTTTGCCGATATCAGCGGCAGCACCAAGTTGTTCGAGACACTTGGGGATGAAACTGCACGGGTCAAGGTATCTGAATGTCTCGATCTGCTTACCCGGGTCATCAAATCCTACAACGGCACGGTCATCAAAACCATCGGTGACGAAATCATGTGCACCTTCGATACCGCTGACAATGCGGCCTCTGCGGCCATGGAAATGAACGAAACCCTGACCGAGGACGTTACCGAAGGACTCAGTGACAGCACCGCGCTGTCGATCCGTGTCGGCATGCATTACGGTCCGGCGTTGATGGAAAGCGGGGACGTCTTCGGCGATGCCGTCAATATCGCGGCCCGCATGGCGGCCCAGGCCAAGGCCGATCAGATCATCACGACTCAATCGACCATTGACAAGCTGTCGCCCGTGATACGCGCCAGTACCCGCTTTGTCGACCGGGCACCGATCAAGGGCAAGAGCGAGGAGATTGATATCTTCGAAATCATCTGGCAGCAGGAAGACGTCACCCGCATGGCCACCGGCATGCTGGCCGAGAAACCCACGCCGGAGGTCAGCCTCGTCGTCAGCTACAACAACAAGAACGTCACCCTGAACCGGCAGAAATCCGGCATGGTGATAGGCCGCAGCCAGAGCTGTGACCTGCCGGTCAACGAGAAACTGGCCTCCAGGCAGCACGTACGCATTGAACTCCGCCGTGACAAGTTTTTCCTCATTGACCAGAGCACCAATGGCACGCACGTGCTAATCGACAATAGTGATGAGGCCTTCCTGCGCAGGGAGGAAATGCCCTTGTCCGGCAAGGGCCAGATCAGCCTCGGTCGGTCCTTCAGAGAAGGGCCATCAGAAGTTATTACCTTCAATCACGTGACCTGAACCAATGAAACCGGCACAAAATCCGAAAAACGATGCTGCCCTCAGCTGGCAGTCCTGTGGTATCACCAACGTCGGCAAGGTGCGTAAACTGAACGAGGATTCCCTGCTGGAGCGCCCGGAAATGGGCCTGTGGCTGGTCGCCGATGGCATGGGTGGACACTCGGCAGGCGATGTCGCCAGTCAGATGATCGTCGAAAACCTCAAGAAGATTCATGAAGGCATCTCGTTGGAACGCTATATCGACGATGTCGAGGATCGCCTGATAAAGGTCAATGAAAAACTTCTGGAAAAATCCCGGGAAACAACCAAGCGCAATACCATCGGCAGCACGGTCGTTGTCTTTATCGCCTTTCAGAATTACTGCGTGTACGTCTGGGCCGGCG
>JBFGPT010000136.1:0-5142 GCA_041564575.1 Gammaproteobacteria bacterium
AACACCAGTTGATCATCGTCCAGCAGTATTTCGAGTGTTTTCACGGACGCCGGTGCCGGCGCATTGGGAAAGCGCCAGGTCACGGATTGATATCGGCCGGCGTACAGCGCAAGTTGTTCAGCCGGCACCCGGCCATAGGCATAGTCCGGCGCGGGCAGGTCGGCGACGATGAATCTCTCGATCACGCGGCGGACCTGCTTGAGGTCGGCATCGCGAAACACGTTGATGCCGACGAAGTAGGCGCGCCCGGCCTGGTGCTGAACGCCGATACGTGACAGGTAGCCGTCGGCATCGCCGCCGTGGCCGTAAAACACGTAACCATCACTGACGAAGGCATACAGTCCGGCACCGTATCCGAAAGCGAGACCGGAACGCGCGGCCAGCGTTGTGGCGGGGGTTTGCATGCGGTGCAGAAGCGCTTCGTCAAGAAATACCCGGCCATCGTGCCGGCCGCGGTTCAGAAACAGTTGCAGCAGGGGCGCCATGTCCGCCGGCAGGAGATTGAGGCCGCCGAAGGCGCGATAGGTCATGTGCCAGTAGGGGATGCGGCTGCGGCCATCGCGGTCATAGCCGCTGATCAGCTTGTCCAGCACGCGCGGTTCCGGGTGAAACGTCGCGCTGTCCATGCCCAGCGGATCCAGCACGGCGCGCGCAACATAGTCTTCAAACGTGAGCCCCGTGATCTTCTCAATCACGTAGGACAGGACCCCCGGGCTGTTGTTGGAATAGGAATGGTGCAGCCCCGGCGGCCAGCGGCTGACGCGTGAACCGGGGCTGAGGGCAAAGGCCCCGGCCAGGTCCAGCGGCTCGTTGAAATCGAACTCCCTGCGGGTCAGGTCATTCAGGCCGGCGCTGTGTTCCAGCAATTGTGCAATCGTGATCGGGTGATGTTCGTGCCAGGGATTTTCCACGTCCAGTTCCGGCGCGATATCCACGAGCCGGTCATCCAGCGCCAGGCGGCCCTCCTGTACCAGGCGCAGGATCGCCAGCGCGGTGAAGGTCTTGGTGATGGAACCGATGCGGAAATAGTGCCGGTCCGTCAGCGGCGTGGCGGCTTCACGGTCGGCCATGCCCAGCCGCGCCGACATCAGGGTCCGATCCCGGTCGACGATGAGGACCACGAGCGCCGGGATAGCCAGTCGCTGGCGCAGGCTTTCCAGGTCCCGCTCCAGTCGTGTCAGCCGCGTGGACATGGTATCAGCGGCGATCACGGGCTGGCACAGGCACAGCAACAGCAGCAGTCGGAAATACATGCGCATAACCTTTTCACCATAGCGTCAGTGCCTGAAATCGCAACGTCAATGCACGGGGTGGTCGCGTTCATGCGCAAACCCCGGAGTTGTCGGGGTGGTGAGAAAACCTGACTGCTGAAGATATCGCCATGCCCGCCGGAACCATGCCACAGCCAATGCCTCTTAAATGGAGTCGGCCAAACCGGTAAAGTTGCAACATGATGATCCCCCGCCACGTCCCGGTGATGTGTTCAATCCTGCTCGGCATGCTGGTCATCATCAGCGCGCCGGCGGCCGCGTCCGACGCCCGTTATGACGTGGTGCTCGACGACCGGCAAAGCGTCATGACCGTCAAAGCCTGTTTCGAGGGCACGGTGCCCGAACGGCTTGTCAACCAGAGCCGCGGCGCCGTGGGCCTTTTGAAAAAGGCCTACGTGGTAATCGACGGGCAACCGCGAGCACTGGTGTTTCGCAACGGCGAGATCCTGACCGCTGACCTGCGCGGGCAGGATTGCCTGCATTACCAGGTCGATTTCCTGCGCGTCATGCAAATGATGCGTGACTTGCGCTACCAGCCTGAGCAGAAAAATCACGTGCGCACCCGCGCCGGTGACTGGTTGTGGCTGCCGGCCGGGTACCGGACGCTGGAGCTTGCCTTTCATCTCGAAGAGGGCTACCAGGTCAGCACCCCCTGGCACCGCCTCGACGCGGCGGATGGCGGCATCCGCTATCGGCTGGAACCCGGTGACGACAACGAACAAAGCCTGGTCTACTTCGGCCGTTTCCCCGAGCATGTCTTGAACATTAACGACAGCCGTCTGTATATCAGTTGCATGAGCGCGGTCGACAGCGCTGACATGCAGAAACTGGTTGACTGGATCGAATACGGCGCACGTGCCCTGGCCCTGGCCTATGGTGAGTTTCCCCTGCCGCAGCTGTCGGTACTGGTGTTTCCGCTGGGTATGCACAGCAGCGTCGTACCCTGGGGCGAGGTCAAACGCGATGGCGGTCCCAGCATACACCTGTATGTCGATCAGACCCGGCCCCTGCGTGAAATCATCGAGGACTGGACCCTGGTCCATGAACTCAGCCATACCCTGCACCCCTACCTGCGCATGGAAGGCCGCTGGCTGACCGAGGGGCTGGCGACCTACTACCAGAACCTGTTGCAGGCGCGGGCGGGCACCCTGAGCACGCGCCAGGCCTGGAACAAGTTGCATCAGGGGTTCAGGCGCGGGCGCGATCAGACCGAAGCCGGGTTGCCGCTGCAACAGGTGTCCAAGCACATGCGCGAGAACCGCAAGTTCATGCGCGTGTACTGGTCCGGCACGGCGTTGTGGTTGCAGGCGGACTTGCATTTGCGCACGCGGCACGGTACGTCACTGGATCACATCCTCGGGCAGTTCAGGGTCTGTTGCCTGTTGCCGAATCGCACCTGGACCTCGCGCGAATACATGCAGACCCTGGATCGGCTATCGGGGACACAGATATTCACGCAACTGTATGATCGCTACGCCATGTCGGACGAGTTTCCCGATCTCGGCGATGTCTATGCCGCGCTCGGCCTGCGCGAACGCGGCGATGAACTGGCCTTTGATGGCAATGCCAGGCAAAAGGCATTGATCGAGGTCATTATGTCGGCACATGCGTTACCATAGATGGAATAGCAAACCGCCCGGCCTAGATTCAACCTGAGGGGAGAAACACCGTGAACGAAGACAAGAATGCACTGCTCGCCAAGAAACAGGAACTGGAAGAACGTCTGGACAAGCTCAAGCAGGATCTGTCCACCACCCTGAACCCGGATTTCGAGGAACAGGCCATGCAACTGGAAAACCGCGACGTGCTGTACGAGATCCAGCGCGTAACGCAGGAGCAGTTGCAGGACGTCAAGAAAAAACTCGCGCAGTTGAAGTAGAAGGTGCCGCTTATGTCCGTACCCATCAGGATCAAAATCACTTTATCGTTAATTCTGCTCTGCGGCGTAATCGCCCCACTGCCGGCAACCGCGGCCGATGCCGCCGCCCTGATCGATCAGGCGCTCGCCGGGGATCACCGCGATGCGGCCAATACCGCCCGCGATCGCTACCGCCATCCGCAACAGACCCTGCTGTTTTTCGGCTGGGAGCCGCACATGACCGTGGTCGAGATCTGGCCGGCGACGGGCTGGTATACCGAGGTCCTCGGCCCGATCACGCGCCCGCAGGGTGTTTATTTTGCCGCCGGTTTCGCCATGACCTCGGACCGCGCGCCCGGCTGGCGTAAAGAAATGCACAAGGCCTTTACCGACAAGCTGGAACAACGCCCGGAGGTTTACGATCACGTGGTCGTGACCGAGCTGTCCGTGCCCGAGCGCACCACCATCGCACCACCGGGCAGCGCCGACATGGTGTTGACCTTTCGCAACGTGCACAACTGGATGAAGGGCGGTTACGCCGAAGCGATGTTCGCGGTGTTCGCCCGCACGCTGAAGCCTGGTGGCATCCTCGGTGTGACCGAGCACCGCGCACCGCCCGGCACGCCGATCGAGACCATGATCAAAAGCGGTTACGTGACCGAGGATCATGTTATCCAACTGGCGGCCGCCGCCGGTCTCACGCTGGAGGCGCGCTCGGACATCAACGCCAATCCGAAAGACACGGCGGATCACCCGGCCGGTGTCTGGACCCTGCCGCCGAGCCTGCGTTATTGCAAATCACTTGATGAGGGCGCGGCGCAGCTCGCCTGCACGGAGCAATACCTCGCCATCGGTGAATCGGATCGCATGACCCTGAAGTTCCGCAAGCCGCTTAAATAAGCGGTATCAAAATCCGGTTGTTTGCCCCCGGCAAGTCCCGGACAATGAGTCCGGGAGGCGTGTCTTGAACAACATCGACTGGCAACTCGTCACCATTATCATCGCGGTATCCTCGCTGATCATCGGCGTAACCCGCCTGTGGATCAGTTACCGGCAGCACCAGACCTTCAAGAAAAACATCAGTCCCGGCGTACGCGCCCAGCAACAGGCCATCATCCATTGCCTGATGGACACCATCGACAAGGTCAACCGCGAAACCTATCTGTCGCTCGAAGACCTGGATCGCTTCCGGCAAGGCACGAAGGATCACCAGCTACTGTTCGACACCGATCAGAACCGTTTCATCCGCAAGCTCGCCCGCCAGGTGCAGGCGCTGCACCGCATCAGCGTGCCGCTGCAAACCCGGACCCTGACCCGGGAAAAGTGGGAGGAATACAGCAAGAAACACATGGAACTCCTGCACTGGTTCGACGGCCAGCAGGAGATCTGCGACGGGAAATTCAGTGCCTACCGCGATGAATAACGCGCCCCGGCCGTACGCAGTCGCCCGCGGTTTGTCGTCAGCGGCAAAACCTGCAACGATCCAGCCATGAGCGACGATCCACAAAGCGGCATCCCCTGTGATTCGCCGGTCACCATCATCGTCAAACGGCGGCCGCGGCCGGGACTGGAACAGGAGTTCGAGGAGATCATGACGGGCACCACGCGTGATGCCATGCAGTTTCCCGGGCACCTGGGGGTGAATATCATCCGCCCGACCGCGCCCGGCGATTACTACCGCATCGTCTTCAAGTTCGATTCCATGCGTCACTACATCGCCTGGGAAAGCTCGGCCATCCGCGAAGAATGGCTGCGGCGCTATGCGGAAGTCACGCAGGGCGACGACGAACAGGAGGTGCTGAGCGGGCTCGAAACCTGGTTCACCCTGCCGGGCGGCGAGGCGGTAGTGCCGCCGCCGAAACACAAGATGGCCCTGGTCGTCTGGATCTCCATATTTCCACTGTCGGTCCTGGTGAACTACCTGTTGCGGCCGCTGCTGGACGGGCTGCACATCGTCCTGCAAATCGGCATCATCTCGCTGGTGCTGGTATTGTTCATGACCTATGCCATGAT
>JBFGPT010000137.1:0-5067 GCA_041564575.1 Gammaproteobacteria bacterium
CAGACCATTATCAACCTGAGATAAGCGGGAGGCGTTAGATGGATCGCATGCTTTACCTGTCCATGTCCGCGGCGGCGAATGTCATGACCGCGCAGACGGTTAACAGTCATAACCTGGCGAATGCCAGCACTACCGGCTTTCGCGCCGATCTTTCCCAGTTCCGGAGTATGCCTGTTTTCGGTGATGTACTTCCCAGCCGTGTCTATGCCATGGAAGAGCGCCCCGGTACGGATTTTAACAACGGCACTATTCAGCACACGGGCCGGGATCTTGATGTGGCTATCAATGGCGACGGCTGGATCGTGGTACAGGCCGATGATGGCACCCCGGCCATGACGCGTGCCGGCGATTTGCGGGTATCGAGTTCAGGACTCCTGGAAAACGGTTCCGGACGCCTGGTGCTCGGTGACGGTGGACCGGTTGCCGTGCCGCCTTACCAGTCACTGGCGATCGGCAATGACGGCACCATCACCATTCGTCCGGTGGGCCAGGATGAAAAGACCCTGGCGACCGTTGGCAGGATCATGCTGGTAAATCCCGCGCATGCTGACATTTACAAGGGCGAGGACGGTTTGTTCCGTATGAAGGACGGCAGCCAGCCACCGGCGGATGCCGCGGTGCTGCTGACAGCCGGTAGCCTGGAGAGCAGTAATGTCAACACGGTACAGGCGCTGGTCAAGATGATCGAACTGGCCAGAAAGTTCGAAATGCATATGCAGGCCATGAGCACGGTGCAGGAAAATGATGAATTTGCCGCACGCATGTTCAGTATGAATTGATGAATTTTATACGGCTCTGAACGAGTCCGGGAGAACGCAATGTCACAATCACTCTGGGTAGCAAAGACCGGTCTGGATGCGCAGCAAACCAGGATGTCAGTCATATCGAACAACCTGGCGAACGTCAACACCTTCGGCTTCAAGAAGGACAGGGCAGTATTCAACGACCTGCTTTACCAGACGGTGCGCCAGCCCGGCGCGCAATCCTCACAGAGCACGGAACTGCCCTCCGGCCTGATGACCGGTACCGGCGTACGCGTGGTGGCAACGGAAAAGCTGCATTCACAGGGCAGTGTTTTCCAGACCGACAATCCCCTGGATGTCGCCATTTCCGGTAACGGTTTTTTCGAAATCCTGATGCCTGACGGCAGCACAGCCTATACGCGGGACGGTTCCTTCCAGCGCGACTCCCAGGGACAGATAGTCACCGCAAACGGCTTTATACTGCAGCCGGCCATTTCGATACCGGCAGATACCCAGACCCTGTCGATCGCCAACGACGGCACGGTCAGTGCGCTGATTGCCGGCAGCACCACGCCGACCCAGATCGGCACGATACAGATTTCAGATTTCACCAATCCGACCGGGTTGCAGCCCATCGGTGACAACCTGTTCAAGGAAACTGCCTCCAGCGGCACACCGCAGGCAGGTACGCCCGGTCTCACCGGCCTGGGTAACCTGATCCAGGGATCGCTTGAGAGTTCCAACGTAAACGTGGTGGAAGAGCTGGTCAACATGATAGAGACACAGCGGGCCTACGAGATGAACGCCAAGGCGATCGAAACCACCGATCAGATGTTGCAGTACGCAAGTAATACCCTGTAGGCGGATTATCATGATACCCGTTGAAAAAAATTCACTGAAACAAATCATCATACTGGTGCTGTGCCTGTTAATTACGACCGGTTGTCAGTCCAGGCTCAAGTGCGATCCGGAATTCGCGGCTGTCAGGCCGCCATTGCCACCGGCGCAGCCCGAGGCGAACGGGGCCATATACCAGCAGGGTTTCGACACGCGGTTGTTCGAGGACGTCAAGGCGCGTCGTGTTGGCGATATCCTGGTGGTGCAACTGGTCGAAAACACGGATGCGAGCAAATCAAACTCAACGACGATTGAAAAAAGCACCAGTACCACGATCAACAACCCGACAATATTCGGTACTTCGCCGGAATTCGATCTGCCAGGGTTTTTCCCGCTGGCCAATACTGCCAACGTCAACCTGGAAACCAGCCTGAGTTCAGATCATGAATTCGATGGCTCAGGCAGCAGTAACCAGAACAATGCCATTACCGGAAATATCACGGTAACCGTTGTCGAGGTCCTGCCCAATGGCAACATGATCGTGCGCGGTGAAAAACGCATGACCCTGAATCAGGGTAACGAATATATCCGCATCAGCGGCATCGTGCGGCCGACTGATGTCCTGGCCAACAACACGGTACTCTCGACCCAGATCGCCGATGCAACCATCAGCTATACCGGGGAAGGTTCAATGGATGACAGTAATGTACTGGGCTGGCTGGCGAAGTTCTTTATCAGCGCAATCCTGCCATTCTGAACGGGGCATAATCTCATGAACAAAATGACATTGATGAAGCTGGTCCGGTTCTTCATGATACTCATGCTCCTGCCCTGGCCGCAGGCAGGACAGGCCGAACGTATCAAGGACCTTGCCAGGCTGGCGGGTGTGCGTGAAAACCAGTTGATCGGTTACGGCATCGTGGTCGGTCTGGACGGCACAGGTGACCAGACCACGCAAACACCGTTTACCATCCAGAGCCTTGAAAACATGCTCAAGCAACTGGGTCTGACCCTGCCGCCCGGCACCAATCCGCAACTCAAGAACATTGCCGCCGTCATTGTCCATGCCAACCTGCCGCCTTTTTCCAAGCCCGGCCAAACCATTGACATCACGGTTTCATCTATCGGTAACGCCAAGAGCCTGCGCGGCGGCAGTCTGCTGATGACGCCACTGAAAGGTATCGACGGTAATGTCTATGCGGTTGCCCAGGGGAATTTGATCGTGGGCGGTTTCGGCGTGGCGTCCAATGACGGTTCCAGTATTTCCGTGAATATCCCGAGCGCCGGACGGATACCCAACGGCGCCACCGTGGAACGAACCGTACCCAGTTCCTTTGCGCAAACCGATTCCATTATCCTCAACCTGCACAAACCGGATTTCACCACGGCCAACCGCATGGTAGAAGCCATTAACGAATGGATCGGTTTCGGCACGGCTGTTGCCATCGACGCGACTTCCATCCGGGTGCGTGCTCCGCAGGATACGTCGCAGCGCGTTTCCTTTACCTCGCTGGTGGAAAATATCACCCTTGAACCCGACGATGGTCCGGCCCGCGTGATCGTTAACTCGCGCACGGGTACCGTTGTGATTGGTCAGCACGTGCGTGTCTCCAGCGCCGCGGTATCCCATGGCAGTCTTATCGTGACGATTACCGATGATCCCGTGATCAGCCAGCCCGGCCCCCTGTCCAACGGTACCACGGTTGTCGTGCCTAACCAGGAGATCGACGTAATACAGGAGGACAGCCGCATGTTTCTGTTCAATCCGGGCGTTTCGCTGGATGAACTGGTACGGGCCGTCAACCAGGTCGGTGCCGCGCCCGGTGATCTGGTCGCGATCCTCGAGGCCCTGAAAGAAGCAGGGGCCCTGAAGGCCGAGTTGATCGTAATCTAGCGCCTGCCCGGGACGACGCACGATGATGACAAATTTCAGTGCTGCCAGGATATACACGGATGCCACGGGACTGGCCGATCTGAAACAGTCGGCAAAAAATCACGAGGCGGGGTCCCTGGAAGAGGCGGCAAGCCAGTTTGAATCGCTGTTTATCGGCATGATGTTGAAGACCATACGCGATGCAAACATCAAAAGCAGTCTGTCCGGATCGGACCGGTTGCAGTTTCACCAGGATATGTTTGATCAGCAACTGGCACTGCAGCTGGGTTCAAAACGCAGTCTCGGCATCGCGGACATGCTGGTCAGGCAACTTGGCAAACAACCCCAATCAGAACGGACCATATCAACCTTGAACGCGACAGCAACTGCAACACCAGCGCATACGGCACGGGAATTACCACAGCCACGGGCGCTGCGACCTGAGCGTTTCGAATCAATAGACGAATTTATACAGACCATGCGGCCACTGGCGCAAAAGGCGGCCGCGAAGCTCGGCGTCGATGCCGGGGTGTTGATAGCACAGTCCGCTCTTGAGACCGGCTGGGGTAAAAAGATCATCAGGCAACATGACGGCGCCAGCAGCCATAACCTGTTCGGTATCAAGGCCCACCGGGACTGGCAGGGACCCGTTGCCAGTGTCAGTACGCTGGAATTCAGTGATGGCGGTATGCAGCGCACGCGGGCGAGTTTCCGGGTATATGAAAGCTTTGCCGAGAGTTTCGAAGACTATGCGGATTTCCTGCTGTCCAATCCACGTTACCAGGATGCCATCAACAACAGCGGTAATCCCCGTGAATTCGTAATGGAACTTCAGACTGCCGGTTATGCCACCGATCCGGATTATGCCAGCAAGATTATCGATATCCTCGGCAGGGGTCAGATCTAGGCCGGGGGTTCCCCGATCGCAAATCGAGTATGCAAGGTGAGATAAACCGATGACCATCATGAATACTGCAATCTCGGGGCTGATCGCCGCCCAGAGGGCTTTGACGACGACGAGTCATAATATCGCCAATATCAATACACCCGGTTACAGCCGCCAGGTTACCGTGCTGGAGTCACTGTCACCGCAATTCAGCGGTTCAGGCTTTATTGGCAAGGGTGTCGAAGTCAGTACGATCAAAAGGCTGCATGATGAATTTCTGACCGTGCAATTGAGAAGCAGCACCAGCAGCAATGCCGAGAACGAAATATTTTTCGAACTGGCCAGCCGGGTCGATAACCTGGTCGCCGACGAACAGACCGGGCTGAGTCCGGCCCTGTTGAATTTTTTCAACACGGTGCAGGACGTGGCGGATATCCCATCGTCCATCACGGCCAGGCAAACCATGATCAGCGAGGCGAGCTCGCTGGCGGCGCGTTTCCAGTTCATCGATGGCCAGCTTTCCGTGCTGACGGATGATATCCACACGGGGTTGAAGCAGGACATCACTTCGATTAACAGCCTGGCGACCGCGATTGCCGATATTAACGAGCGTATTGTCAATGGTATCAACCGGAATGTGTCGGTACAGCCGAACGATCTGCTCGACCAGCGCGATGAACTGGTCAGAAAGCTGTCTGAACTGGTGTCGGTATCCACCACGCTGCAGG
>JBFGPT010000138.1:0-5054 GCA_041564575.1 Gammaproteobacteria bacterium
AGCGGCGCGAACAGCCGCCCGGTAATGCCGCTGATATGCAACAGCGGAACGAAGACCAGCGCCACGATAAAACTCGCATACACCACCGAACCGCGCACCTCCATCGAGGCGTTGTAAACCACTTCACGTAGCGGTAGCGGATTGGTCAGCAGGCGGTTTTGCCTGAGCCGCCGGTAGATGTTTTCCGTATCGATGATGGCGTCATCGACGACTTCACCGAGGGCAATCGCCAGCCCGCCGATGACCATGATATTCAGGTTCACACCGTGCTCGAGCAGGATCAGGATGGCGGTCAGCAGCGACAGCGGTATCGCCATGACCGATATAAACGCGGTCCTGAAGTTGAACAGGAAGACAACCAGCACAGCAATTACGAACAATCCGCCGACCAGCAGATGCCCGGTAATACTGGACACCGAGCGTTCGATATAATTGGCCGGGCGGAACAGGGTCGGGTACAGGCGGATTCCGTTATCCGCGAAGATCTTGTCCAGTCCCTGGATGGCGCTTTCCACCGCGTTGGAAACATTCAGCGTGTTCGCGCCGTATTGTCCAATCACCATCAATACGACACCCGGCTGGCCCATGATGGCGGCCTTGCTGAATGTCGGCTCGGCACCGTAATCAACCGTCGCAACGTCACCCAGCGTGATACTGGTACCGCCGACATGCCTGACGACGACCTGCTCGAGTTCCTGCTTGCGTTCCGGCAATCCCGACAGGGTCAGCGTCAGCCGCTGGTTGATATTCTCGATAAAACCGCTGCCGAAGATACCGGTCGCCTGGCTGGCCGCGGCGACCAGTTCATTAATGCCGAGGTTGTATTGCCTGAGCTTGTCCTCGTCGATCTGGATCTGCAACTGCCTGACCTCACCGCCGAAGACATTAACGTCGGCCACACCCGGCACGCTGAGTATCAGCGGTACCAGGTTCCAGTCGACAATACTGCGCAGTTGCATCAGGTCGGCGCTGTCAGAGGTGACCCCCATGGTCAGAATGGTGGCCGACGATGAGGCCATCGGCACCGGCGCCGCCGGACCGACCCCCTCCGGTAATTTGCCGGCCAGTCCCGACAGGCGTTCCGATACGAGTTGGCGGTTGCGATAAATGTCCGTGCCTTCCTCGAAGTAGACATTGACGATGGACAGGCCCTGGATCGATTCGGAGCGCACGTGATCGATGCCGATCAGGCCGGACAGGGCGCTTTCAATGGGCCGCGTGACCAGGATCTCCACCTGATCGGTGGAATAGCCCGGGGCCTCGGTCTGCACCACGATCAGGTTCGGCGAGAACTCGGGAAAGATATCGAGCCCGGCGCGTGACAGGCGGTAAATACTGTAGAACATCAACAGGGACGCGGAGGCGATTACAACGCCGCGGTAATTGATCGAGAACCTGACCAGTGCCGAAAGCATGCTGAGACTGGATCAGGGTTCCGGCCGGTACGGCTCAGTCATCGTCTTCATCGGGGATGGCCCACTTGAATTCCTCGGACATCAGGGTTTGTCCACCGCGTATGACGATGCGGTCATCCGCCGTGATGCCCGTCTGCACCAGCCAGCCCTGCTCCACGCGCGTGGCGTCGGCCAGCGGCATACGCACGAACAAGTGATCTCCGTGGCGCAGGTAAACCCAGGGTTCACTCGCATACCAGACCACCGCCGCGTCGGGTATCAGGAGACCGGTCTGGCTGTCCGCGCTTTCCTGCACCCAGGCAAACAGGCGGCTGCCCGGCGGGAACCTGGCGGAGTCGAACAGGTAATAATAACTTTCGCCGTGCAATTCATTATCGATACGTCCGGCCCGATCCAGATAACGCGCCTCGCGCGCGCTGTCGCGCCGGTTACTGTCGCTGATATAGACCTTCTGTCCGCTGCCAAACAGTGATTTGCCGCGCGGCAACGAGACCTGTACCAGCGCGGTTTCATGATTGCTCATTTGCTGAAACAGCGATTGTGCGTCCTCATCAAACAGGATGCGGGCCAGTTCGCCGCCCCAGCGTGTCCTGATATCCAGCAACATATTCTCGAGCCGCGTCGTGCTCGCCTGCAATTCGGAAGCCTTGAGATTACGGTCCGCGCGATGTCTTTCCAGTTCCCGGGTCGACAGGCTCTTGCTCCGGTGCAGGGCCTCAGCACGCTTGAGGATCCGGTTGCGTTCAAAGAGATCCGTTTCCAGAATTTTGATTTCCGCCTGCAGATTTTGATATGTGGCCTTTGCGTTCACTAACGGCACGGGATCCAGCACCATCGCATAGGCCTTGAACTCCGGCGTGACACTCATCGTTTCGGGGGTGTCGAATTCGAGTCCCGCGGTTTCAATGACGTCCTGGCTGATGCGGATGGCCTTGTGGCCATTGACGATTTCAATCCGTTCGCCCGCCTCCCCTGCACCGTCCTCATCGTCGTCCCCGTCCGCATCCTCTTCCGTGGCTGCTCCGTGCGGCCAGAGGCCGCTGACAATACCCGGGACCGCCGTGTCATCTTCGCCGACGAACCTGTTATAGAGGAATAACAGGAGCACCGCGACGATCGCCAGCAACAGGGACTTAACCAGCAGGTTCATCATTTTCTCCCCGGGTTGTGTTTTCCAGCCATTTGCGCACCGCCGTTAGTGGACCCCGGTTGTCCCCGGTGATTTGCAACAAATGCCTGAACGCCAGTATTTCGTTGACCGCCTGCCGGTAGATCTGTAATTGCGTCACCCGCGCGCGGAAATATTCCATCCTGTTTCTCAACAAGGCGATGCGATCCGCTCCGCCCAGTTCAATCTGTTGCCTGAGTTCGTCAGCGCGCTGCTCAACTGAAGTCAGAATTTCATCGCTGACATGGATGGACTTGTCGAATCTTTGCACGGCATTGTACTTGTTATAAAACCTGTCGAGCAGGGATTTTTGCAGGACGATGATTTCCTGTTGCCTGATGCTGCGATCCTCCATGGCCTTGAGGATTGCGAGGTTTTGTTTACTGTCCGGAAACAAGGGCAGGATCCAGGCGGCCCCGAGCGTCCAGATGTTATCGGACTGATCGAAGATAAATCCCGGGGACAGGACAATGTCAGGATACTGGTTTTCTATTTCGAGGCGCAATGCGGCTTCCGCACGTGCATAGTCATTCAGGCGTTGTGCAAGATCAGGATGTGTTTCCAGCAGGGTTGTTCGCAATTCAGCAACACTGCTGTTCGCGCCGTTGAATTCCCGGTAGAACTTCCTGACGAACTGCAGCGGGTCAAGCACAGCCGGCTCAACTGCAGCGTATTCGCGTTGCGATAATTGTGTCAGCGCGAAAAGTCTGTCCCGGTGACCCTGCAGGGTATTTTCTTCCAGGTTCTGTTCGAACAGGCGCTGCTGCAGTTCGAGCTGCAGGCTGCTCAGTTCAAACGGGCTGACCGCACCCAGTTCCAGGCTGTCCTGCAACAATCCCAGCAGTTCCCGCAGCACTTCCACCTGCCCGGCGATTTCCGATCGCATGGCATGACTCAACTGGTAGCGCATATATTGCTGCTCGACCTCGCTGTACAGTGCCGTTGCCAAGCGGTCCATGTGCAGCCGCGCGTTCAATATATCGAGTTCCGCGCCGGCCTGTCTGGCCTCGCGCTTGCCGCGGCGTTCATAGATAAAGCCGAGGACAGCACCGATGGTCCATGCCGAACGGCCGTCGGAGGTGTCGCTGTGATGCTCCAGCGGGATCGAGAGTTCCGGATTAAACCGGTATCCCGCATGTTCCGCCACGACTCGCGCCTTTCTCAGTTGCCGGTAGGCGGTCTGTATTTCCGGCTGATAAAACAATCCAGTGAGGAACAGGCGTTCTAGTCCAAACTCGCGTGAATCGATCGCTCCCGGCGCAAGGCCGTTGTCCAGCAGGAACTGCTTCAACTCCGGGTTGTCTATCGACCAGGAGTTAATCAGACTGAACATGCTGGCGGTGTCAACGGGTGCCGGCTGGTATTGATGCTGGACGCAGGCCGGCAGTAAAACGGCCAGGTACAGCCAGCACCAGCGTAGCGCACGGCTGCGAGAAATGGATATGGCGGTGCCGGATTGCGAATTAGTCATGAACACCTGCATCTCGAGCGTCGGGGATCACTGCGAATGGCTTCAAGACGGTCTGATGAAGCCTGGCCCGTAATTTACGGTTTCCTGTTTAAGTATCTCTACCCTTATCAAGTATTTATTGTATTTATATGAATAATATATATTTTCCGTTGATTTGTCTGTTTCTGTTTGTGCCGGCGGCCTGGTCCGACGAGGCCGAGCTGGAACGCCAATGCGCACCCTACCGGGTTACGCACCCACAGACCGCGGATGCCGACGTGGACTATGCCTTTACCGAGGGCCTGTTCTGGAAGGTCAGCAAGGCTGGCAAGGAGAGTTACCTGTTCGGCACCATGCATTCGCAGGATCCCAGGGTGACCGACATTCCACCCCAGGTACGCCTCGCCATGACGCGGACCCGCATCTACCTGGCCGAGGTTGAATCGGGCACGGCGGCGAACCAGGCCTTTCTGGAGGCCATGACCCTGGATGACGATCGATCGCTTGCCGATGTGCTGCATCCGGAAATCCTCGGCCTGCTCAAATACAAGGCCGATAAATACGGGATCGATGCGGCGCAGGCCGATCGCCTGCAGGCCTGGGCGGCCTTCAGCCTCATCGGCAGACCGAAGCCCACCCGGGCATTAACGCTGGACCAGGTGTTATTGAACTACGCCGTCACGCGCCGGCACGAGATCCACGCCCTGGAGAGCATGGAAGAACTGACTGCCAGCCTCAACAGCATATCCGTGCCGGATCAGATCGAGATCCTGACGGATACCCTGTGCAATCATGCGCAAATCCTCAAGGACACCAGAGAACTGTTGCTGCGTTATATGCATGCCGATGCCCGCGGCATGGCCGAACTCGCCGCCGGTCCGCATCGCGACGAGGCGGTACACCGGCGTTACCTTGAGATCATGGTCTATGACCGCAATGAACGCATGCTGGCGCGTATGCTGCCATGGATGCAGCAGGGTGAAATCTTCATCGCCGTCGGTGCCGCGCACCTGATCGGCGG
>JBFGPT010000139.1:0-5008 GCA_041564575.1 Gammaproteobacteria bacterium
CAGGTCATGCAATTCATTGCCGAGTTCATCTACGCGCACGTTCAGATTGTCAAACAACGGGCGAATACTGCCCTTGGACAGGTCCTCGATCTCGGCCGCAACGCTGTTGACCGCGGAAAAAAGATCGGCGGCACCGCGGCCTTCAAGCGTAGCCCCGGAGGCAAGATTGGACGTGCTCTTGCCTTCCACGATTTCAATCGAGATCGCCGACAACAGGCCGGACTTCAGGATCCTGGCGACACTGTCTGACGGGATGGTCCAGTCCTTGATGACATTCATGGTAATGCGGTACTGGATCCCGGCAGTGTCCCTTTCCGGGGTGATCTCCTCGACCTGGCCGATCTGGTAACCCTCGTACAGTACCGGGGTGCCAAACTTGATGCCGGTGACATTGTTGTAATAGACGTAGTAGACGTCGGTCGGACCCGTGCGCCCGGTGATTTTGTACATAACGACGGAAAAGGCGACGAGTATGCTCAGCACAAATATGCCGACCACGAAATAATTGATTGAATCGCGCTTCAAGTGCTCTCCCCTTACATACCCGTCAGCCGGGCCAGATATTCATCCGCGTGTATTTCGTCATTACTCGGTCTGCGGTTCAGCAGGGACTGTATTCTTTCATTATCGGATGACCTGACCTCGTCCACTGATCCGGTCATGAGTATATTACCCTGATCCAGCACCGTGATCCGGTCGGCGATCTTGAAGGCGCTTTCCAGCTCGTGGGTCACGACCACGATTGTCATCTGCATGGCGTCTCGCAGTCTCAATATCAGTTCATCAAGCTCGGCCGCGACGACCGGGTCCAGCCCGGCCGAGGGTTCGTCGAAGAACATCAGTTTCGGGTCCATGACAATGGCACGGGCCACCGCGGCGCGCTTGATCATGCCACCGGATAACTGTGCCGGCATCAGGTCCTCGAAACCGCCAAGATTGACCACCTCCAGTTTCATCCGGGCCATGATTTCCTTGGTCTTCTGATCCAGCCGCGTGTGTTCATCCAGTGGCAACTGCACGTTTTCACCGACGGACATGGAACTGAGCAGTGCGCCCCCCTGGAAGGCGACGCCCATGTTCTGCCTGAGTTCGTGCATCTCCTGACTGTTGATATGCGTGATGTCCCTGCCGAGCAATTTTATGCTGCCATTGGACGGGACACCCAGTCCCAGCAGAAAGCGCAGTAGAGTACTCTTGCCAGAGCCGCTGCCACCCATGATGATCATGATCTCGCCCTCGTAAACCGTCAGGTTGATGCCGTGCAGGATCTGCCGGGTGCCGTAGTGGGTGACCAGGTTTTCAACTTCAATGGCGGGCTTGCGATCGTTCACGGCGGTGACATCAACGGTTGAGAAAATAGGTAAAAATCATGTCCGCGATCACGATGTAGGAGATGGACAGCACCACCGAACGCGTCGTTGCCTTGCCCACGCCCTCCGCGCCGCCCGAGACCATGAATCCGTTGCTGACACCGATCAGCGAGATGATGACCGCGAACACCACGCTCTTGATCAACCCCTGGTAGATATCGTCCATTTTCAGTATTTCCAGGGTTTGATATGCATAGGCCTCGATACCAAGGCCGATTTCCAGCGAAGCATACACCGCCCCGCCGAGCATGCCGGCAAGATCAGAAAAGAACGTCAGGGTCGGTAACATGATCAACATGGCCAGCAAGGCCGGTGACACCAGGTAACGCACCGGGTTAATACCCATGACACGCAGGGCATCGACTTCCTGGTTGACCTGCATGGTGCCGATCCTGGCCGCCAGCGCGGACCCGGAACGGCCGGCAATCAGGATGCTGGTGATCAGCGGACCGAATTCACGCGTCACGGACAGGGCCACGCCGCCCACGACCTGGGATTCCGCACCGAATATTCTCAGGTTATAGATGATCTGGATCGCCAGCATGATACCGACTGCGAAAGACAGGATGAAAACAATCGGCGCCGCGGCGATGCCGATTGCCATCATTTGCGAAAATATGGCGGGTGCACGTACCGGCTGCTTCAGAAATGGTCCGTAGAGGATCCAGAAAAAACTCTCCAGGAAAAGACCGAACAGATAACCGGCCTCTTCGATCCCGCGTATAAATGCACGGCCGGTTTGTTCAACAAACAGGAATACAGGATTACGGCTGGCCGGATCAGCCATCCTCCCGGATCCGCTCCTCTACGCTGGGGTGAATCGGAAATACCCGGTCCAGCCGTGCCAGCTTCAGGACACTCATGGCCGCCTCGCTGACGCCGACCAGGCCGAACTTCTGGCCGGCTTTTTTCGCGGTTTGATAGCCTTCGACCAGGCTGGCAACACCTGAACTGTCAATGTAGCTAACGTCAGAGAGATCCACGAGCAGGTTCTTGCCCTTGGCCAGTGCATCAAGGATTTGTTTCCTGGCATCTGGAGAGCAGGACAAGTCCACTTCCCCTTCCAGGTCCAGTACCAGATAACCGCCCTCTTCCCTTGTCGAATAATTCATCATGTGTCTCAACTTTTTCAGCTTATTCTTTTTATCATCTCAATGTAGTTACCTTGAGCGTCCTTGAGATGCCCCATTACGCATTCATCCATGATTTCCCGGATGAAGTGCGTACCCAGCCCCCCGGGCCGGAGATCGTCCAGGTCCCTGGGTTGCACGCTTTCGAGATCAACCGGTTCGGCAAAGTCCTTGAGCCGGAACAGTAACTTCTTCTTATTATTCAGGATTTCCAGAACAATTTCACCTGTCTCATCGCCCTTATAGGCATGCTGGATGACGTTCATACAGGCCTCGTTGACGGCCAGGACCAGCTGATCGGCCAGATCGCCCTGACAGCCGACCACCTCCGCCACGCGCTTGACCAGCGGCCGGATCAGGCACAGGCGATCAGCACTGGCCTGAAAGCGTAACTCAAGCAGCTTTTGCGTCTTCATTCTTCACAGCACTGGATCAACATCATGGTGATGTCATCCCGTTGCGCCTTGTGCGGTTTGCGGATCTCGGCAATCACCCGTTCAAGCCGCCTCGAGGCCGCCACGGTCGAATTTTCACGAATGAGGCGCGTCAACCCGTCCACGTCGAGCGGCTTGTTGTTGACATCCAGGGCCTCGGTGACGCCGTCGGAAAACAGGTACAGGGTGCCGGCCGCGAGCGGGATTTCCGTGATTGGATAGACCGTACCGGGCAGGATACCGATGGGCGGGGCCTCGGCCGGATATTCCTCGAAGGTGCCGCTGGCGTGGTGATACAGGGGGGGCTGATGACCGGCATTCGACCATGTGATCCTGCAATTCTGCGTGTCGATAAATCCGGACACGATGGTCACGAACATGCCGTGCGAGACCGTCTCGCAGATCTCGTCGTTGACCCGCTGCAGCAGTTCCCCGGGATGGTCCATGGTCTTCGCCAGGTGGTGCAGCAGGCTGCTGACCTTGGCCATGAGCAGGGCGGAGTTCATGCCCTTGCCGGAAACATCGGCCAGGTTGAAATAGATGCGACCATCGTCACGCCTGAAAAAATCATAAAAATCCCCCGAGACCTCCAGCGCCGGGATGTTCATGCCCTGCACCGGGAACTCGGTATCATCAATCTTCGGTAACAGGTCCAGTTGGATCTCACGGGCCAGCTCGAGCTCCCGCCGCATGCGTTCCTGTTCCACCAGGGCATCGGCCATCTGCGCATTGCGGATCGCCAGGGCGGAAGCCGATGCCAGGGCGATTAACAAATGTTTATCGGCCTCGTCGAACAGGCCATCCTCACTACGCTTGTTGATCAGCTCCAACGCGCCCAGGCATTCGCCCTGGACGATCAGGGGCGCGCACAGGATCGACCGCGTGATAAAGCCGGTGCCTTCATCGACGCTATTGGCGAAATCCGGATCTTTCGAGACATCCCGCACCATGCGCACACGCATGCTCGTGACACTCTTGCCGACTATGCCCTGGCTGGCCTGCAGGCGCAGTCCGCGGATATCCACCGGGCCCGCGCACTCCTTGCAGACCAGTTCACGGCCGTCGTTTTCGAGCAGGAAGATCGACGCGGCCTCGGCGTTCAGGTATTCCATGAACTGCTCGATGGCATTTTTCAGGGTGTCGGAGACGTCCAGCGAGGAGCTGGAGAAACACTGGGTGATATCCGCCAGCAATGCCAGTTGATCCTCGAGGCTGTGGCCGGCGCCGGTATCGAACAAACTGTGAACGTTGCGAACTTCCATCCGCTTATTGTGGCAAATTTAGGGCTGTGGCGCGATCAGGACACGGCATATTTTTTCCTCTGCGGCCATTCGCAAAGATCCAGGATCACGCAGTTTGAGCAATCCGGCCTGCGGGCCATGCAAGTATAGCGCCCGTGCAGGATGAGCCAGTGATGGGCATCGCGCCGGTACTGTTCCGGTACGAATTTCAACAGTTTCCGCTCGACCTCCAGCACGTTTTTGCCCGGGGCGATGCGGGTGCGGTTGGCGACCCTGAAGATATGGGTATCGACGGCGATGGTCGGGTGCCCGAAAGCCGTGTTCAAAATGACGTTGGCCGTTTTGCGGCCGACCCCGGGCAGGGCCTCCAGTGCCTGCCGGGTCTGCGGCACATTGCCCTGATGACGCTCCAGAAGGATCCGGCAAGTCTTGATGATGTTCTGCGCCTTGGTGTTATACAGGCCAATAGATTTGATGTGGCGCTTCAATCCCGCCAATCCAAGCTTCAGGATACATTCAGGTGTTCTGGCCTGCCGGAACAGACCGGCCGTGGCCTTGTTGACGCTGACATCAGTGGCCTGTGCCGACAGAATCACGGCGATCAACAGTTCAAAGGGATCCCGGTAGACAAGTTCGGTCCGGGGAGCAGGATTCTGCGCCTGCAAGCGGCGGAAGATCTCCGCACGTTTGTCTTTATTCATACATCGCCCTGGTTAACGAAGACAGAAAATATATCGCTTCATTCTGACCGGGCATATTGAATCAAGGCCAGTAACAGCCCGGCCAGCAGCAATGCGCCGGGGACCTCGGTTACCCCACCCGCTTGCCAGGCG
>JBFGPT010000140.1:0-4997 GCA_041564575.1 Gammaproteobacteria bacterium
GATCTCCAGTCCCCGCTTGTAATAGTCGTCGACAACCAGCCCGTCTTCCGAGCGGATGGCGAGGATGAAGGTGATAATGCCGGCGATAACCGCGGCGGCGGGGAAGGCAATCAGCAGCCAGACGTAGGGTTCCCTGCTCCAGTGGCGACGATTACCCTCCATCATTGCAGGGGGCCGATGAACCTGGCGTGCTCACTGGTCTGGAGTTCGGGGTTGTCAATGGCAGTCAGGCTGAATTCGAGATCAGTTGCCCTGTTTGTGAGATCATCTTCCTTGATCATGAGACGCACCGGGAGGTTCAGAACCTTGCCGCTCTTTACCCTTATTTCCGGCTGGTCCAGTTCCATTTTGATTTCATCCAGGCCGCTCACCTTGAGCCGGTAGCGGTGATCGATATCATCCATGTTGATGATCTTGAGCGTGTAGACATTTTCGATCATGCCGCGGGACTCCCGGTACAACTGGTTACGGTCGCGCAATACGTCCAGTTGCAGGGGTACGCGTGTTGCGACGATATAGATGAACAGGGCGACCAGGCCGACGAGTATACCGCCATAGATAAATACGCGCGGCCGGATAATACGGGATGGTTTGCAGTCGATCAGGTTCTGTGTGGAATATCTGATGAGGCCCGGTTCATAACCGACTTTCTTCATGACATCGTCACAGACGTCGATGCAGGCGGCACAGCCGATACATTCGTATTGGAGACCGTCACGAATATCGATGCCGGTGGGACAGACCTGCACGCAAAGGGTGCAGTTGATGCAGTCGCCAAGCTCCTTGCGTTTTTCCTCATCGTCGAAACGGCGCTGGCCGCGCGGTTCACCGCGTTTTTTGTCGTACGATACGATCAGCGTGTCACGATCGAACATGGCGCACTGGAAACGCGCATAGGGGCACATGTATTTACACACCTGTTCGCGCATCCAGCCGGCATTCCCGTAGGTGGCGAATCCGTAAAAGAGCATCCAGAATGTGGCCCAGGAGCCGAGTTCCAGCGTCATGATCTTGCTGGTCAGGTCCGCCATGGGGGTAAAGTACCCGATGAAAGTCACCCCGGTGTGCAGTGAAAAAATAATCCAGACCAGGTGCTTGGTGGCCTTGATACGGAATTTACGGAAATTCATGGGACTGTTGTCGAGGCGCATCTGGGCGATACGGTTGCCCTCGATCATGCGTTCCATCCACAGGAAGACCTCGGTCCAGACCGTCTGCGGGCACGCGAAACCGCACCACAGTCGTCCGGCCAGGGTGGTAAAGAAGAACAGGCTCAGGGCCGCCAGCATCAACAGGAAGGTCAACAGCAGAAAATCCTGCGGCCAGAAGGTCAGGCCGAACACGTAGAATTTCCTCGCCGGCAGATCGAACAGGACACTCTGCCGACCGTCCCAGGTGATCCAGGGCAGGGCATAGAACAGGCCCAGCAGTGTGATGACGCTGACCGTTCTCAGGTGGGCAAAAGTACCGTGGACCTCGCGCGGATAGACCTTCTGCCGCTTTTCAAACAGCGACTCCTGTATGGCGGTGTTGCTCTCGGGGGCGTTCATGCGCAGGATCAGTCTGTGCGATCTGTTGCGCGGTCACTCTTGATATTCTTTTTTCCGGGCAAAATGAAATAACAGCTCATCAGGCTGGATGCTGCCGTCAGCAGCCAGAACAGGAAGAATCCCACCGTGTAGGCGCCGATGCGGCCGATCTCCGGGAACGCAACGCAGGGTTTGAGTTCCATGGGATCGATGGCGCTGAAGAATACCCCCGTCGCAATACCGGCCATCAGGAACGATAGCCAGAGTATGGAAATGAACCGGTATGGCTCCGGGATTGGCGAGATATCCTCGACCAGTTTCATTGACCAGCGCTTTCGCCCTGGCTCAGACTGTAGATGTAGGCGGCCAAGAGGTGCACCTTGGCCTTGCCCAGAAACTGTCCATGGGCGGGCATATTGCCCATACGGCCCTGGCTGATCGATTCCATGATCTTCTTGCGCGAACCGCCGTAGAGCCAGATATCGTCGGTCAGGTTCGGCGCGCCGATTTCCTGATTGCCGCCACCGTTTTCCCCATGACAGATGGCGCAGTTGGTCTGATAGACCTCCCTGCCCCGGGACGCCGACTCGCTGTCTGCGTCACGTCCGGAAAGCTGGGTAACATAAGAGGTCACGTCAAAAATCTTTTTTTCATCCAGCATCTCGCCCCAGGCCGGCATCATGCCGCCTCTGCCCTCGGTGATGGTGGTTTCAATGGCTTCCGGGCTACCACCATAGAGCCAGTCATGATCCCTGAGGTTCGGGTAGCCGCGCGCGCCGCGGGCATCAGAACCGTGGCAGGCCGTGCAATAGGTGGAAAACAGGCTCTTGCCAATCGTCAGGGCTTCCTTGTCGGCCGCGACCTGCGTGATGTCCTGGTTCAGGTATTTATTGAAAATCGGTCCATACTTGTCTTCCGCCTGCTGAATTTCTTCATCGTACTGGCTCTGTTGCGACCAGTTCAGGACACCGGACCAGGCACCCAGACCCGGGTACAGGATGAGGTACAGCGCACCCCAGGCCAGCGTGATATAGAACATGTTTAGCCACCAGCCGGGCATCGGGTTGTTGTATTCCGCCAGGTTCTCGTCCCAGACATGCCCCATGGTTTGCGCCTCTTCCCCGGGCTTCTTCTTTTTACCCCGGGACTGATGCAAGGTAAACCAGGCCAGGAAGATAATACTCACTACGGTGACAATACCGATAAAGTAACTCCAGAAACCACTGGTGAAATCAGGCATTGGTTTGTTCTCCTTCGTTGCCGATAACTTCGTCGTCATCTTCGTTCAGCGGGATCATGGCGGCTTCGTCAAAATCCGCTTTTCTTTTACTGCTCCAGGCCCAGATCACTATCCCGATAAAAAGTATGAAAACAACGACTGTCCAGATTGAAAAGATTGTGCTTATCATTATTTATTCCTCAGCCTAGCGCCGGATCTTGACTGCAGTACCCAGACCCTGCAGGTATGCGATGATTGCATCCATTTCCGTTTTATCCTTGAGCGAGGCTTCTGCCTTTTCGATCTGCTTGTCGGTATATGGTGCCCCGAGCGTTTTCAGGGTTTCCATCTTTTTGACGATATCGCTGCTGTCCAGCGCTGTCGTTTCCAGCCAGGGATATCCGGGCATGATGGATTCAGGCACGACATCTCGCGGATTGATCAAGTGCACACGGTGCCATTCATCGCTGTACCGGCGGCCGACCCGGTGCAGGTCCGGACCGGTGCGCTTGGAGCCCCACTGGAACGGGCGGTCGTAGACAAATTCGCCTGCCAGAGAATAGTGCCCGTAGCGTTCTGTTTCGGCGCGGAACGGCCGGATCATCTGCGAGTGGCAGACGTAACAGCCTTCACGGACATAAATGTCGCGGCCGGACAGTTGCAGGGCCGAGTACGGTTTCAGACCCTTGACCGGTTCCGTGGTGGAGTGCATGAAAAACAGCGGCACGATCTGCACCAGTCCCCCGATACTGATGGTCACGACGATCAGGAGCAGCATCAAGCCGATATTTCTTTCGATGGATTCATGTTTCAGCATGTCGACCTCCCGCGCCTAGTGTGCCATGGCCGGCGCCGGTATGGGCGCGGTGACCGGTTTGGAGCCTGCAATTGTTTTCCAGATGTTCCAGGCCATGACCAGCGTACCGGCCAGGAACATAAGGCCACCGAGGAAACGGATGACGTAGAACGGATGCATGGCCTGTACAGTTTCCACGAAACTGTAGGTCAGGGTGCCATCGTCGTTCACGGCACGCCACATCAGCCCCTGCATGATGCCGGAAACCCACATGGCGGTGATGTACAGGACGATACCGATTGTGGATACCCAGAAGTGCACCTCGATCAGCCGGACGCTGTAGATTTCACGGCCGTACATGCGTGGGATCAGGTAATACATGCAGCCCAGCGAAATCAATGCCACCCAGCCCAGGGCGCCGGAATGCACATGACCGATGGTCCAGTCCGTGTAGTGGGACAGGGCATTGACGGTCTTGATGGCCATCATCGGACCTTCGAAGGTCGACATGCCGTAGAACGACAGCGAGACGATCAGCAACCTGAGAACCGGGTCCGTGCGCAGTTTATGCCAGGCGCCGGACAGGGTCATGATGCCGTTGATCATGCCGCCCCAGGAGGGCGCCAGCAGGATGACGGACATGACCATGCCAAGTGACTGGGTCCAGTCGGGCAGGGCGGTGTAATGCAGGTGGTGCGGACCGGCCCAGATATAGGTAAAGGTCAGGGCCCAGAAATGCACGATGGACAGGCGGTAGGAATACACTGGCCGGCCGGCCTGTTTCGGGACGAAGTAATACATCATGCCGAGAAAACCGGCGGTCAGGAAAAAGCCGACCGCGTTATGCCCGTACCACCATTGCACCATGGCGTCCTGTACGCCGGCATACATGGAATAGGACTTGGTCAGGCTGACCGGCAGGGCCAGGCTGTTGAAGATATGCAACATTGCGATGGTGATGATGAAGGCCGCGTAAAACCAGTTGGCGACATAGATATGCTTGACCCGGCGCTTCAGGATAGTGCCGAAGAACACTACCGCATACGCAATCCAGACCACGGCGATCAGGATATCGATCGGCCATTCCAGTTCCGCGTATTCCTTGGACTGGGTGATGCCCAACGGCAGGGTAACGGCCGCCAGGACGATAACCAGTTGCCAGCCCCAGAAGGTGAAGGCCGCAAGGCCGTCGCTGGCCAGCCGGACATGGCAGGTTCTCTGTACAACGTAGTACGAGGTTGCAAACAGGGCGCAGCCGCCGAAGGCAAAGATGACCGCATTGGTATGCAGTGGCCTGAGGCGACTGAAGGTCAGCCAGGGAATATCGAAATTCAGGGCCGGCCATGCGAGCTGTGCTGCGATGAAAACGCCAACGACCATACCGACGATCCCCCAGATGATGGTCATAATGGCGAATTGGCGAACGACAGTATAGTTATAGGTTTCTGAATCA
>JBFGPT010000141.1:0-4981 GCA_041564575.1 Gammaproteobacteria bacterium
CGGCCACCGCATCGGACCAGTCGATACCCAGTTGCCGCAGCTTGCTGATATTGAACTCGGTGATCTTGACGTCCATGTAGACCATCTTGTTCTGGGATTGCGGAAACTGGATCGGGTTGGCCGCTTCCAGTTTGCGCGTCAGGTCGATGACGTCCTTGTAGGCTTCCTTGATGGTGGCGAGTATGGCCTCGTCGGCCTTGGGGATGGAGCCGGTCATGAATACTTTCTCGCCGACCTTGCGCACTTCGATATTACGAAAGTCTTCCAGCAGGACCGTGAGCTCATGGACAATGCGATCCTGGTCCTTGAGCAGCACGTGAACTTTCAGATCGCTTTCCGCGCCGTCGGTATACCAGAGGTGTACGGAGGTTTCCCCCTCTTCTTCGGCCAGTATCAAGAGCTGGCCGTTATCCAGCAGGGTGGTGCTGATCAATGAGCCCTTGCCCACGGCGACCCGTTCCACGGCGCCGACTTCAAGGATCTTGATCTCCCCCACGAATACATTGATAGAGGTGACGGGTGTCAGTTCCTGCTGTGCCCAGGCCAGGCCGGACAACAGCAGAAACGTGAATGCCAGAATTGTTTTTTTCACCTTCGTTTACCTTATGATTTTTGGTTTATTCATCAGCTGCCTTGAATGCGCAACATGCTTATGGTGCCGGGGCGCCCTGTTTGAGTTTTTCCACCAGTACCGTCTGTGACTTGGGCACCCCGTCCTCGCTGGAGCCGCCGATGATCAGGCGGTAGAAGGCCGATGGCAGATCGGCCATGATGACGTCTGCATCGGCTGCCGGTGCACCGAATCCGGCCGGAATACTGGAACCGCTGATACCGGCGATGACGTTGCCGTCCTTGTCGCGCACCGTACCATCGGCATCGACGGTCAGGTTCGCGTCCGTCATGACTTTGCCGTCCGGTCCGATGACATTGCCGTTTTCATCGACCGTGACGCCTTCCAGAATCTTGCCGTCTGCGGTCATCACCGTGCCGTCCTCGGCGATAATAAAGCCGTGTTCGTTGACGGTGACCTTGGGACCACTGATGACCTTGCCGTCGGGCCCGACAATACTGCCATTGGCCAGCACCTTGACATCGTCCTTACTGATGACGTTGCCGTTGGCATCGACGTAGTCGCCGTTTTCGTTCATGGTGATGCCCTCGGCCGCGAGCAACTGGCCGCCCTTGGTCGTGACCGTGCCGTTTTCGGAAATGACGATGTCTTCTTTCTTGATGACCTTACCGTCCGCGGTCACCCAGTTACCGTTTTCATCAATAGTGGCGCCGGCCTCGGCCGCCGCCTTGCGCATCCGGGCGAGTTTCTGCAGTTCCTGTGCCTTCTTGAACAGATCCAGCGGCGTTACACCGGTGAATTCGGCCAGTCCTCGGTCTCTGCGGTTTCTCAAGACGGCAATCAACGCACCCTTGTCCTCCGCCAGGGCGATAAGACCGGCTTCCTCGGCCGTGACATCCACGGTGATGGAGGTGTAATTGCGTCCGGTGCGCTGTTGCGGGTAACTCAGCGAATCCATGCTGGCGTCGTAGGCTTCGCGGCCCGTCGCCAGCACGCGGATATCCTGCAGGACCGGCAGGACCACGTCGTTGGCCCGGGATTGGCCGCCACCGGCAAAGGTTGTCGCCAGTTGACTGATCGCCTCGGGAGAAATTTCTCCCCCTTCCCCGGATTGCAGCGCCACTTGTTGCAGCGTGCCGGCAATGTCCTGCGCGGCCGCGGCCTCTTCTTCGGTCTGGAATCCGACTTCATTAATCTCGATATTCACGAACAGGTCTATGTGATTGCCCGGGCGCAGAAAACCGGCGAAGGAATTAACCTCGTCGACCTGTATCGTTACGGCACGGCGGCCCTTGTCGACCAGGTCAGAAAAATCGACTGGAAAATCCTCGCTCAGAAACGAGGTCAGCAGGGGTTTGCCTGTGCCGATGGGCGTTGCGACAAAACGGCCGACATAGCCCTGGAACTGCTGTGGCGTGACCACGTTGGCATGCACGAACCTGGCCGGGACGGTACCGATATCGAAGTGTTTCAATTCGACCTTGACACCCATGGGGATGTCGTACTTGGCCACGACGACATCGACCATTTCCTGCACATCGCCTTCCATCGACCGCAGGATGGCAGCCTCCCGGCTTTTCAGGTAAAGGCCGGTGAATATCGCTGCGACGACACCGAACACGATGGAAAGAACCAATAGAACGAGGGTTTTGCTGGTGCTGGATTCTGCCATTATCTTTCTGTTCCCGTGTGGGTAATCAAAAGTAGGGAATAGGGGAGTATCCTGCCGTGCAGCAAGCGAACCCCATATTCAACGCAAAACTTTGTTATATGCCGCCCTTGCCTGGGCGATTCTTTAATCCTTGTTTTTATTAACTCTTTGTAAACAAATCCTGGCCAAACATCAAGCGTTTAAACACAAGCCCGAACGACTGTTCATGGGAACGAGTTATTCAGGAAGGTCGACGGGCTGACGTTGACGTTATTGATCAAATTCTGTGCCTGTTGCAGTCCGGGAATGCTGGTATTGGCGAAATTCCCCAGTGCGCTGATGAACTGGTCCGGATAATCGTTCATGTATTCACGCAAATCGTCGGGTATGCCCTGGTTGATGTAGAGCGTGTCGAGTTCGGTGATGGTATTGGCATCCGGGTATTCGGTCAGGGAGATGGCGAAGGAATAGCCGGTGTAATGCGCGCGCATGCGTTGCCACAGGGCTTCCTTGGCGCTGTAGGTATCGGGGAAGTTCGCGGTTTGTTCCGAGCCGCCACTGGACATGGCTGCAGTCAGGGCCATGACGCCCAGACCCACGACCACGGTGTATTCAATCATGGATTGTCCCAGTTGCTTGTGCCGCGGTTTTCTTATCATCAGAACAACCCCTCTTTGGTGATCTGCGCAGTAACGGAAGTATGCTCGCCACCATTGATAACAATACTAACATTCTTGTTGCCATTTCTGAATCTCAGTGTGTGTATCTTGCCCCCGGAAATTGCGCGGTCCATTTCGGTTTGCCAGCCCTGGTTCAGGTAATAATCCCGGTAAAAGTTCACATTGGTCCCGACCGAGGCCCCGTTCGACAGGATGATGGTGCGGCCTTTCTTCATCAGGTCATCGGACTGAATGTCGTTAGCGACGAAACTGCCGCGTAGTTTCGGAAATCCGCTGCCGAGATCGGGCGGCCCGCGATCCAGTGCCGGCATACGGCTCATGGCCAGATAACCGGTTGAGCCGTCACTGTTTTTTGCCGGGGTCACCTGCACGGTCATCAAATATCCATCCTTGACGTACGTGATAATACGCCACGGCGCCAGGGCATTGGTCTCACTATAGCCGGGCTGTTTTTCATTGCCCTTGGGCCAGACACCGCGATAGTAGTCAATGACCTCCTCGGCGCTGTCACGGCTGCCAAACAGGCGGATATCCATGGGAATGCCGTTGTAGACCATGGAATCGCCCAGCCGGGTGACATGCGAATCCGGCGGCGGTGGGAACTTGGGCTTGGCGCTGGCGGCCTGAAATGCGCCGGCCAGTATCAATATAATGATGGGCAGCAAGCGCATGATCATCAACTCGGATCGCACTCGGAGCGGCTGGGTTCAGGATCGAGTACACAGATACCGTCCGGGCAGTCGTGCGCGCCGCCGCCGTCGAGGCGATCCGGATGCACGGCATCGATATTGACATAGCCCAGCCACAGGCTGCCATCGGAACTGCCGTCAGCATTGTTGGTGGGATCCAGGAAAGTTGGCAGTTGTATCCACGGGTCACAGCCGCGCAACTCCGGCGCCAGGAAGGAGGCGAGGAAATCGACCACCGGCTGCACCGGTGACAGCAGGTCGCCCAGTATCCGCGTCGGCACCAGCCCGCCGGCCTGGTTCATGGTGTGTTCGAGACCGCCCGCATTCCAGGTATCGCTCAGCACCGAGGCACTGGCACCGAAAGACAATACCGGGATGTTCGGCATGGAGTCATCCGTGCCGCCGATACCACCGGGATCGGCGAAGGTCGCCCAGTCGATCAGGCCGCCGGGTGGAAACACATCTATCGTGACACCGGTGATGGCGCGCCCGTCCATGTTGATGATGGTAAAGCCGGTACCGCTGTTGGTGAGGCTGCTGGCGATCAGGGCCACGGCCCCGAACACCGTATCGATGATATCCAGCACGGTATTGAATATGCCGCCGGTGACGTCCGGGGTCGGCCCGGAAGTCGTCGGCGTCACGCCGGTCGTGGCGCCGTCCCACAGCGGCTGGCCGCGGTGGTCGACCCACATGAGGTTGGGACTGGGCACGGTCTGGATATCGTTCTGGTTGATCTGCAGGTTCGCCAGCGCCGTGCCCTCGTCGGGATTGGCGTTATTCACATCGGAAAAGAAGCGTTTGCGGCTTTCAGTCCGGACCTGGGTTTGCGTCTTTACCGGTTGACCGGAGGCGCTGTAACCGAACGGCCGTTCGCCGCCAGGAGTGGTCAGGGTCTGGAACTGGTTATTGCCGTACCAGACCGTGTATTCCCAGGCCTCATAGCGGGCCGCCTGTATGGCGGTCTGTTTCATGTCGATGTACTTGCCGAGCAAGGGGATCAACAGAAAGATAGGCACCAGCACGGTCGAGGCGGTGATCACGGTCTCGGTCATGGCCTGACCGCAATGACGTTTTATATTGCCCAGGACGGTCATCAGGGGATCCAGTTCATCGGGTTGAGGTTGCCGAAGTTGATCCCCGCCAGCGAACCGATGGCCGGGAAGGTGGTGCCGATGACATTCTGCTGGATGGCCAGGGCTATCAGCCGGTCCATGTTGGTCGTCTCGGCCAGCCGCGCCTGCCAGTAGGGATTGAAACCGCTGCCGAATTCCTCCTGTCCGTCCAGGCGGGCGAAATAGTTGAGATCATTGGGCCGCTTGAAGTAGACGCTGCTCTTGGCAATTGCGGCCACCTCGTTGTCGGCGTAACCATCGACCAGTGGATCGCC
>JBFGPT010000142.1:0-4955 GCA_041564575.1 Gammaproteobacteria bacterium
AGTCATTACCTGTGCCTGCCCGAACGGGCAAGGTCGAACGATCATGCCGGTAAACGCGAGTCGATCTTTCCGGACATGGATTTCCTGATCCGCTTTGAGCATATCGATGCGGATTTCAGGCAGGTGTGTGAACGCCTCGATTTACCATTTCGGCCCTTGCCTGCCAGAAACCGGTCCACGCACGAGCATTACAGTACATACTATGACCGCGAACTGATCGAACGGGTCGAGCACAGGTTCAGGGATGAAATCTGTTTCGGCAACTACCGGTTTGAAACGGCATAACAGACATGCACGATCAAGTTGAACGTCAGATACAGTGCCCCTGGTGCTGGGAATGCATTACCCTGCTCATCGATCCCTCCGTGGCCGAACAGGAGTACGTCGAGGACTGCCGGGTCTGCTGCCGCCCGATCCTGCTGACCGTGCAGTGCCACGGCGATACCCCCGATATTCGTGCCGAGCGGGAAAACGACTGAGGCATGAATCTTGTGCTGCCAGGTCAAAAGGCGCATGATTGGGCTGTTATAGCGGTAATATCAACGGTAGACATAAGGGGGAAATCATGAGCGATAAAAAAATTCTGCCAGCCTTTTTACTGTGTTTCTTCCTGGGGATCTTCGGGGCACACCGTTTTTACGTCGGCAAGATCGGCACCGGCATCCTGCACCTGATCACGCTGGGCGTACTGGGTATCTGGACCCTGATCGATTTCATCATGATCATCATAGGTTCCTTTACGGACAAGGATGGTAACAAGCTGACCGAGTGGACCTGATTTGTTTGCGAGTACATGCCCGTCGATCAATTCCCGAATGAATCAGCGGAGTACCGGCAAGCACGGGAAAAACTTCTGAAGGAAGAGAAGGCGCTCAGACAGAACATCGAGTCCGTTGCACGCCTGCGGCGTGAACTGCCGCTCGGCGGCCGTCTCGGGGAAAACTACCTTTTCGAAACCGCCACTGAAGCCGCAGGCAGCGTCAGTTTTGCCGAACTGTTTGCCCCCGATAAATCCAGCCTCGTTATCTACAGTTTCATGTTCGCCCCCGGCCGGGAATTGCCCTGCCCGTCGTGCAGTTCGATACTGGATGGCCTCGACGGCATCGCCCCGCATGCGGGCCAGCGCATCAACCTGGCCGTGGTAGCACGGGCGCCAGCAGAGCGGCTGCGTAAATTCGCCGCGGGACGTGGCTGGCGGCACCTGCGCCTGCTGTCCTCGCTGAACAACAGTTATAACCGGGACTACCACGCGGAACTGGATACGGACCGGCAAATGCCGATGCTGAACGTATTTACGCGGCGCGAAGACGGCATCTTTCATACCTATGGCACCGAACTGCTGTACGCCGAATCCGAATCCGGGCAGGAACCGCGCCACGTGGATTTGATCTGGCCGCTCTGGAACCTGTTCGACCTGACACCGCAAGGCCGCGGCGAGGACTGGCATCCGGGACACGACTATCTTTAAAACCAGGATCCAGGGACGCTACTGACGCATGTGGTTCCTGTTCGGTTTTATCACCATTATCAGTTTTTCGCTGTTTTTCGGCTGGCACCGCTTCATCGCCGGCTGGAAAGGCACACCGGCGAGCGCCGGCGAGTCGTCTTACCAGTTCAAGGTGCACCAGGGTAAATACGGGCCGGTCGGATTCCGGATCGGCATCGGCGGTCCCCAGCACATGGACTTCACCCTGAAACCGGAAAGCTGGTACGACCGCCTGTTCAAGCGCATCGGCATCACCAGTGAATACCAGGTCGGCGAAAGTGAATTCGACGAGATGATCTACATCCTGGCGGATAACCCGGTATTGTGCGAGGAACTGTCATACAACGACGCGCTGCGGCAGGCGGCGCTGGCAATCTTCAAAAGCGGATCGGGTAACAAGTCCCGCATCAGCAGGATCCGCTGCATGCACGGCCGGCTCTGGGTCGAATACAAGGTCAAATCCGGATTCGATACCGCGCAGATCACCGATGTCGCTGAAACCGTGGTGCCAATGCTTGAATCCATGACTGGTATCCTCGAGAGCAAGACCGTGCTGTCCGGGATCCGCGATCACAAGGATAAATTTGTCTATCGAGCGGCCATCCTGCTGTCACTGAGTACCGGCATGGCCATCAATGCCCTGGTGCAAACGCTGCGTTTTATTTTTTTCCATGTGCCCTTCACCGTCGATCTGCAATCACTGATTTTCGACAGTTTCAAGGCGGGAGCGGTACTGGTCTCGGTTCTGATCATGCTCGCCTTCATTCTGCTGGGCCGCTCCGCACGCACCCACCTGGTGCTGATAGAACTTGTGCTGGTCGGCTTTGCCGGCGCCACCGGTTCAGCCTTTTTTGCGCTGAGAGACATGAACATGGAACTGGACAGCGGTGCAGGAGAACAATTCATCGTCGAGGTGAGAAACAAAAAAATCACCCGTGGTAAGAGCACCACCTATTACCTGTTCGTCGAGGACTGGATTGATCCCGACGCGACAAGGAAGGTGACGGTCGATGGCAGCCTGTATCGTTCGGTCGGCATTGGCGATGCCATGCAGGTGCAACAGCATCCGGGCCACTTCGGTTATCGCTGGGTATCACGTTTTGAAAAAACCTCGAAACCCGAGCACGCAACGTCCGGGGACGGCAAGCGCCTGCAAGATTTCACGAAATGAAAGTGCCTAGTTGGGAAAAGAAGAACGGCAGTTTTCGCACTTGGCAAGGAAGTTATCTACACTCTCGGGGATCGGCACCCTTAGGTTGGTGTGCCGCGCCAGCAGTGCCCCTCCCTCCCTGATCAGATTGAATTTCCGGTGGATGGCGACAAATTCGTCGCTGTTGATCTTCTCCGACAGTTTCAGTTCAAACTCCTCGAACTGTTCCCTGGCCGCGATATAGGCCGGCCAGATCTCGAAGATAGCGGGGTCGCTGCGCAGGGTCTCGCAGGCATGCTTGGCCGTGGTGGTGAGATCATCCAGCATTTTTTTCAAATCATGGAACGCCCCGTGGCTGTTGATGAGATCCTGCATGGCGGCGGCCGTCTTGTCGATCCCGGACATGGTCTGAGCCAGCTTGATGTAACGGGTCTCGAAAAAGTCGCTCATCGGCATGGTGAATACGCGGAACGGTTCGCCCCAGAGCTCCGTGTTGCCCGCGCCGCCGTCGTTCAGCTTGATGTTATGTCCAAGTTGCAGCGCCTCAGACAGGCAGTGACCACATTCCGTATACAGGGGATTGTCCATGGCGACCTCGACACCGGCCGCTTCCAGGTTCACCAGGGATTTGAGGATATCGCGGCCACGGTTTAACAAGGCGCCGGCGAGCATGGCGCCCTTGACGCGTTTTTTGTGCGGTGAGGTTTCCCGCTCGTAGGATGCCCGTATGGTTTCAACCTGGTTACCCGGGGTGTTGATGCCGGTTTCGACATGGTGAAACACCCGGCGTGTCATCTGGTCGATGATGTTTTTCTTGTCAGCGATACTGTCACTGTGAACCGAGTAATGGCGGAGCCAGTATCCATCGTAGTAGATACACTCAATGCCATCGATGACACGTATCGTGCCGTTGCTGATCTCATCGCTCATACGTGTTTTATTCCGGTCATTATTATTATTCTGGAATAAACAACTTGTGCATAAGAGTAGCGTAATCAACAGGATGTGCAAGCTTCTTGCTGGATTATGGAATAACGGCCGTGAACAGCCGGAAATTCGGAAAAAAACCTGTGAATTTCACCTCGATCAGGCAAAATACCGGCCCCTGCACCACATATACCGATGCCCACGGAAAAAAAATGATGAAGATCGCGCTGAAGACACTGGGCTGCCGGCTGAACGAGGCCGAGATCCAGGCCTGGTCGCGGGATTTTCAGCAGCGGGGCGCCACCATCGTCAATGACGAACTTGCCGCTGACCTGCTGGTTTTGAATACCTGCGCCGTCACCAGTGACGCCGTGCGCAAATCCCGGCACCTGATCCGCCGCAGTCAGCGCCGCAACCCGAACGCCCGCCTGATCGTCAGCGGCTGTTACGCGAGCCTGGATGAAACGGTGGAGAACTCGATTGAGGGCATCGACCTGCTGGTGCATAACCGCGACAAGGATCGGCTGGTGGAGATTGCCGCGGACGTGCTGGAGATCCCGGTGATGCCGAGCACGGCGACCGGGCCCGGCGAGAACCCGCTGTTTACACGCAACCGCAGCCGCGCCTTCATCAAGATCCAGGACGGCTGCCGTTACCGCTGTACCTTCTGTATTGTGACCGTGGCCCGGGGCAAGGAACGCAGCCTGGCACCGGAGACGATTATCGAACGGGTCAATGCCGTGCATGCACAGGGCGTGCAGGAGATCGTCCTGACCGGGGTGCATGCCGGCGGTTACGGCAGTGATATCAACTCGTCACTACCAGAACTGATCCGGCGTCTGCTCAATGAGACCGCCATCCCCCGTATCCGCATGGGTTCGGTGGAGCCCTGGGATCTGGGCGAAGAATTTTTCAATCTGTTCAATAACCCACGTTTCATGCCGCATTTGCATCTGCCGCTGCAAAGCGGCTGTGACAGCGTCCTCAAACGCATGGCCAGGCGCTGCAGGACCGCCGACTTTCAGAGACTGGTACAACGCTTGCGCGACAGCGTGCCGGGATTCAACCTGACCACCGACATCATCGTCGGCTTTCCGGGCGAGACTGAGGATGAATGGTGTCGCGGACTGAACTTCATCGAGTCGATCGGTTTCTCGCATATGCATATCTTCAGTTACTCCCCGCGCCAGGGCACCGCGGCCGCCGCCATGCCCGGCCAGGTGCCGGTCCGGGTCCGCAAGCAGCGCAGCCGGGAGTTGCATGACCTGATGCAACGCATGAAACGCGCCGCGCTTGAACAATGCATCGGGCAGTGCGTGCCGGTGTTGTGGGAATCCGGCATTGAACAGCGCGAACAGGGACAGCGCCTTTATGGTTACACGCCGGCCTACC
>JBFGPT010000143.1:0-4920 GCA_041564575.1 Gammaproteobacteria bacterium
GACCGGTATCGAGATTGTCCTGATCCAGGATACGCAGGATACGGCGCGCATGTATCATGCCGATGACCGTATCCATATTGCCCCGGTAAACCGGCAGGCGGGTATGCTGGCAATGTTTCAGTTGATCGATGATTTCGGCAATGGGTTCATCCAGGTTGATTCCGACCATTTCGTTGCGCGGTACCATGATGTCATCCACGGTGACATTCTCGAGATCAAGGATGCTCAGCAGCATGCGTTTGTGCCGTCGCGGGATTACCGCCCCGGCTTCCAGCACAACACTGCGCAGTTCCTCCTGGCTGAGTGGCGTCTCGTCCGTGGAACTGGCGTCGAAGCCGAAAATTTTCAGTATGCTATTGCTGACCGTGTTGATTAACCAGACGGCTGGATACAGGAGCTTCATCAGCAATACTAATGGTAATGAAAAGGGAAAGGCGATCTGTTCCGGCTTGAACGCCGCCACGGTCTTGGGAATGACCTCGGCGAAAATGAGAAATACCACCACCAGCACGATCGGCGACAGGGCCGCGCCCAGATCACCCAGCAGGCGTATGCCGACAATGGTCGCGATGGAGGCCGCCATGAAGTTGACCAGGTTGTTGCCCAGCAGGATCAGACCGATCAGGCGATCCGGTTGCTCCAGCAACTTGCTGGCGCGCAAGGCTGCGCCATGATCAGTTTTCACCAGGTGCCGTAACCGGTAGCGGTTCAGGGCCATCTTGGCTGTTTCGGAACTGGAAAAAAAACCGGAGAAAAGGATCAGTACGAACAGTGCGCCGAACAGCACTGACAGGGGTATCTCGTCCAAGTAGGGGGGGACCTCCAATATAAATGTACGGCTATTGTCGCTGACAAATGCACGCCGCTGCAAGGCATGGCGAGGACGCCGGGAAATCTAGACGCGCTGCAGGATCAGTTCCAGCACCAGTTTGGTGCCGTAGTAGGCCAGCATCAGTGTGACAAAGCCGCCCAGCGTCCAGCGGATCGCCTTGCGGCCACGCCAGCCCCGGCTCCAGCGACCCCACAACAGGATCGCAAAGATCACCCAGGCAAGAAGGGACAGCACCGTCTTGTGGACCAGGTGCTGGGCGAACAGGTCGTGAACGAACATCAGGCCCGAGACCAATGACAGGCTCAGGCAGAAAAAACCGGTGCCAATCAGGCCGAACAGGACGTCTTCCATGACCTTGAGCGGTGGCAGGATATTCAGGATCCGCACACCGCCGTGGTGGCGCAATTGATGCTCCTGGACGGCCAGCAGCACGGCCTGCAAGGCGGCAATACTGAGCAGGCTGTAGGCGGAGATCGAAAGCAGGATATGCAGGGCCAGGGCCAGGTCGAACCCGGTGCGGCCGACGGGCCCGGCCGGTGTGAAGCGGGCCAGCAGGAGAAACAGTGCCGCGAACGGCAGGAACAGCATGGCCAGGTTTTCCACCGGTTTTCTCAGGTTGACCACCAGCAGAAACAGACTGATTACCCAGCTCATCAGGGAGATGGAGTTGAAAAAACCGAGATTGAGTCCCGGGCCTGCATACAGCGACTGGGACAGCACGATGGCGTGACAGGCCAGGCCGGCATAGGCGGGCGTCAGGTAGCGCCAGCCGGTCGATATAGCCTGATCCTGGCGTACAAGACCGCTTGCGACCGTGATCGAAGCGATGAGGTAAAAGCCGGCGGCGAGGATGGAAAACAGGGTCACGTGATTTAAGGATACCGTGTAGGTTAATGTAATTCCTGCTAAAATCTGTCTTCATTTTACCTTTTCTGTCGTACGAAACCTAATATGTTCGATCAACTCAGCGGCCGCCTGAGCGGCGTAATCAAACAACTCCGCGGACAGGCCAGGCTAACCGAAGATAATATCGCCGCCACCCTGCGCGAGGTGCGCATGGCCCTGCTGGAGGCGGATGTCGCCCTGCCCGTGGTGCGTGAGTTCATCGACAGCGTCAAGCAGCGGGCCCTGGGACAGGATGTGTCCGCCAGCCTGAATCCGGGACAGATGGTCGTCAAGATCGTCAACCAGGAACTGGTCAGGCTCATGGGCCAGGATTCCGCCGGCCTTGATCTCAAGACCCAGCCGCCTGCGGTGATCCTGATGGCCGGCTTGCAAGGCGCCGGTAAAACGACCACTGTCGCGAAACTGGCGCGTTACCTGGGTGAGCAGGCAAGCAAGAAGGTCATGGTGGTGAGTTGTGATGTTTACCGCCCTGCCGCCATCGATCAGTTGCAGACGCTTGCTGCCAATCTCGGTATCGAATTTTTTAAAAGTGAAATCAACCAGGACCCGGTGAAAATTGCGGAAGCGGCGCTGGCGCAGGCGCGCAAACATTTCATGGATGTACTGATCGTCGATACCGCGGGACGCCTGCACATCGACGATGAAATGATGGACGAGATACAGCATCTTCATAGCGCGCTGAAACCGATCGAGACCCTGTTCGTGGTCGACAGCATGATGGGACAGGACGCCGTCAATGCCGCCCGTGCTTTCAGTGATGTCCTGGACCTGACCGGCGTGATCCTGACCAAGGTGGATGGCGATGCCCGCGGTGGCGCGGCACTGTCGGTACGCCAGATTACCGGCAAGCCGATCAAGTTTCTCGGCACCGGTGAAAAGGACAGCGAACTGACTCCGTTTCACCCGGACCGCATCGCCTCGCGTATCCTCGGCATGGGTGACATGCTCAGCCTGATCGAGGAGGTCGAGCAGAAAACCGATCGCGACAAGGCGGAAAAGCTCGCGAAAAAACTAAAACGCGGCAAGGGTTTTACGCTGGTCGATTTTCGCGAACAGTTGCAGCAGATGCGTAATATGGGTGGGCTGGGCAGCCTCATGGACAAGTTACCGGGGCTGGATGCCATGCCCCAGGCTGCAAGGCAGCAGGTCGATGACCGGCAATTTGTTCGACTCGAGGCCATCATCGATTCCATGACGCCGCAGGAACGTAGCAATCCCGGGATCATCAACGGCTCCCGAAAAAAACGTATCGCCGGTGGCTCCGGCACGCAGATCCAGGACGTCAATCGCCTGTTAAAGCAGTTCAACCAGATGCAGAAGATGATGAAGAAGTTTTCAAAAAAAGGCGGCATGGCGAAGTTGATGCGCGGTATGGGCGGGCGTTTTCCGCCGGGGATGCGGTTTTGACATGATGTTTGAGTCATGACAGAAAAGAAAGACGATCCTATCTATTATCATCGCTTTCCGCGGCCTGGAAAGATCGAGGTTGTCCCGACCAAACCGCTGGCTAACCAGCGTGACCTGTCGCTGGCCTACAGTCCGGGTGTTGCTGATCCCTGTAATGCCATTGCGTCCGATCCGGCCATGGCAGCCGAAGTCACGGCGCGGGCCAACCTGGTGGCCGTTGTTACCAATGGCACCGCGGTGCTGGGCCTGGGCAGTATCGGACCGCTGGCGGCGAAGCCGGTCATGGAGGGCAAGGGCGTCCTGTTCAAGAAATTTGCCGGTATCGATGTATTTGACATCGAGATCAACGAACGCGATCCGGATAAACTCGTAGACATCATCGCCAGCCTGGAGCCGACCTTCGGCGGCATCAACCTGGAGGACATCAAGTCACCGGAATGCTTCCTGGTCGAGGGTAAGCTGAAAAAGCGCATGAATATTCCCGTATTCCATGACGACCAGCATGGCACAGCCATAATTGTCGGCGCCGCCACCCTCAATGCACTGAAACTGCTCAAAAAGCCGATTGAAGAGGTTAAACTGGTTACGACCGGCGCCGGCGCATCCGGTATCGCCTGTTTGAAATTACTGGTCGGCCTCGGCCTGAAAAAGGAAAACATCGTTGCCGTCGACCGGACCGGCGTGATCTACCGCAATCGTCCCGGCGGCCTGACGCCGCATAAACGCATGTTCGCCAGTAATACCAGTGCCAGGACCCTGGCCGAAGCCATGCAGGGTGCGGACATGTTTCTGGGGCTGTCCGGTCCCGGCGTGGTAAAACCGGAAATGGTGCGCTCCATGGCCAGCGACCCGCTGGTCTTTACCTTGTCGAACCCCGTGCCGGAAATCCTGCCGGAGGAAGTCATGGCCGTGCGGCCGGATGCGATCATCGCTACCGGACGCTCGGATTATCCCAACCAGGTCAACAATGTCCTGTGTTTCCCGTTTATCTTTCGCGGCGCGCTGGATGTTGGCGCTACCACAATAAACGATGACATGAAGATCGCCTGTGTTCACGCCCTGGCGGAACTCACGCACGAGGAGGCGCCTGACAGCGTGGTCAGTGCCTACGGCACCAAGCATCTCAGTTTCGGCCGCGACTACCTCATACCGAAACCGTTTGACCCGCGGCTGATGGTCAAGATTGCACCAGCGGTGGCCAGGGCGGCGATGGACAGCGGCGTGGCGACACGCCCGATCAAAGATTTTGCCGCCTATCAGGATCAACTGGAGCTGTATGTTTTCCAGAGCGCCATGGTCATGCGGCCGCTGTTCGAACAGGCCAAGGAGAACACCAGGCGCCTGGTCTATACCGAGGCGACCGATCCCAAGGTACTGCGCACCGTGCAGAACATGGTTGACGAAAAACTGGCCCGACCCGTGTTGATCGGCAAGGCCGATGAAATCCAGGCGGTCGTCACGGAACTGGGGTTGCGCATTCGTGCGGAAGTGGATTACGAACTGGTCGAAACCCGGGACCTGGAGCCCGAGGCCCAGACCCGGCAGGCCTGCGATCTGGTGAACCGCGGCGAAGCCGATGCCATCATCTGCGGTATCAAGGGTGAGTTTCGTTCACATCTGAAGATTCTCAACGAGGAGATCGGCATCCACCCCGGGCTGACCCAGCCGTCTTCGATGAGCCTGTTGTTGCTCAAGAAGGGCATGATTTTTATCTCGGACTCGGCCGTCAAGATTGCCCCGGACGTCAACGACATCGTCGAGACGACTTTCCTCGC
>JBFGPT010000144.1:0-4900 GCA_041564575.1 Gammaproteobacteria bacterium
CTGTCCCGTCGCTATTGATAGGCCTGCTGGCCTATATCACGTTCGCGCTGACCCTGGCGTTTTTCCGCGCCACCTACGTCGATACGTGGGGCGTGGTGATCTGTGTCATCATGATGTCCATATCCAGCATGTTCTACATCATCGGCGGCCAGTACCTGGTCGGCAAGCTGCTGCACCTGGTACCGATCTCGGGATTCGACACCGGTACGGATGCAGTCAAGTTTATCATTCTGCCGGTGCTGGTCGGGCTGGTCGCCAGTATCGGTTCGAGCACGCGCTGGTACCGCACCATATTCCTGGAGGAAATGGGCAAGGACTTCGTGCGCACGGCCAGGGCCAAGGGCCTGTCAGAATCCGTGGTCCTGTACCGGCACGTGTTGCGCAACGGCCTGATCCCGATCCTGACCGGTGTCGTGGTTATCCTGCCGATGCTGTTTATCGGCAGCCTGGTGACCGAGTCGTTCTTTGCCATTCCGGGACTTGGCAGTTACACCATCGACGCCATCAACCGGCAGGACTTTGCCATCGTCCGCTCGATGGTGTTTCTCGGCTCCGTGCTGTACATCATCGGCCTGCTGTTGACCGATATCTCCTACACCATTGCGGATCCCAGGATCAGGTTGAGTTGAGCATGCCCGTCCTGTTTCTGACCGATATCCTGATCTTCGCGCTGCTGCTGATGGTCGTGCTGTTTGTCTGGTATGCACGTAAACACGAGCACCTGCGGGTACCGTGGCGACAGGTCAGCCGTAACAAGCTGGCAATGTCGGCCGCCGTCGTCCTGCTGGTCTATATCATGATCGGCCTGCTGGATTCACTGCATTTTCACCCGCGGCTGGATGGCGGCAAGGAGTCTGACGGCAACCGTTATTCGACCGAAGTGATCAGCGTGCTGGACGTACTGACCGGGCACCTGCTGGAAAATACGGAAAAGACCTACTCGGCGCCGTTCGCCACGCATGCCTATACCCGCGAAACCGTCGAATACGCCGATGGCAGCAGCAGCCGCGAATACCCGCGCTTGCTGTACGGCGGTGCCCACCTCGAAGATCCCGGCAAGCGCCTCGATGATATCGCCGGTAAAAGTCTGCTGGGGCTGACGGCGGGCGCCGTGCTGTGGTTGTTGATTTCTTCCATCATCGTCCTGGCGCTGGCCAGACTGGCAGGACTGTCATTCGGCGGGCAATTATCGCGGATCCGCGGCCGGCAAACCGGCGTACCCTGGCATGTCATCCTGATGACGCTGGGGGGCATTGTTATACTGCTCTGCTGGTCATGGTACCTGTCGCACTATTACCATATATTCGGTACCGACAAGGTCGGCCAGGACGTCTTTTACCAGGCGTTGAAAAGCATACGCACCGGCCTGATGATCGGGACGCTGACCACACTGGTAATGCTGCCGTTCGCGATGATGCTCGGTATCATGGCCGGGTATTTCCGCGGCTGGATCGACGACGTGATCCAGTATCTCTACACGACCCTGAATTCAATTCCGGGCGTACTGCTGATCGCGGCCGCCATCCTCATGCTGGAGGTCTACATGAGCAATCATGCCGGGGACTTTACCAGTAATGCCCACCGCGCCGATCTGCGGTTGTTTTTTCTTTGCGTCATACTCGGGATCATGAGCTGGACTGGCCTGTGCCGATTGCTCAGGGGCGAGGCCATGAAGTTGCGGGAAATCGATTATGTGCAGGCTGCGCAGGCATTCGGCGTCAGCCATCCGCGCATCATGCTGCGGCACCTGGTGCCGAATGTCATGCATATCGTCATGATCAGTATCGTCCTGGATTTCAGCGGCCTGGTGCTGGCCGAGGCCGTACTGGCCTATATCAACATCGGGGTCGATCCCAGCATGTCGAGCTGGGGTAACATGATCAACAGCGCGCGACTGGAGATGGCGCGGGAGCCGATCGTCTGGTGGTCGTTATCCGCCGCGTTCGTATTCATGCTGGGACTGGTGCTGGCGGCCAACCTGTTCGCCGACGCCGTACGCGATGCCTTTGATCCGCGCCTGCGGGAACTCTAGAGAAGCGTATGAAAGTGTATACACTTGATAGATATGAGCCTGCCAACTGACAAACACCCGGTGCTGCGCATTGTCGCCATGCCCAGGGACGCCAACTCCGGTGGCAGTATCTTCGGTGGCTGGATCATGTCCCAGGTGGACATTGCCGGCGCCATCGTCGCGATTGAACGCGCCAGGGGCCGTGTCGTTACCGTCGCCGCCAAGTCGTTTGAGTTTCACAAGCCGGTCTTCATCGGTGACGTGGTCAGTTGCTATGCGGAGATCATCAGTACCGGAAAATCTTCAATCACGGTGAAGGTGGATGTCTATGCCGATCGTAACCCCGCCGACAGGGAAACGGTGAAGGTGACCGAGGCGGAATTGACCTACGTGGCAGTTGACGAACAGCGTAAACCCCGGACCCTCCCGGAAATTTAACGGCAGGCACAATGACAAAATTACTCGAAGTACAAAACCTCAGGACCGAGTTCGGCTCGGGTGACAGCGCCGCGGCCGTTGTCGATGGCATAGATTTTTCAGTCGAAAAGGGCAAGACACTGGTGTTGCTGGGCGAATCGGGCAGCGGTAAATCCATATCCGCCCTGTCCGTTATGCGGCTGTTACCGCAGTCCGCGCGTATCACTTCTGGAAAGGTATTGCTGGATGGAGAGGATCTCTTCGGTCTGACCGAACGCGCCATGCGGCATGTACGCGGCGGCAGGATTGGCATGATCTTCCAGGAACCGCAGTCCTCGCTGAACCCGGTGCTGACCGCGGGACAACAGATCGGCGAGGCACTCAGGGAGCACAAGGGGCTGGTCGGCGGGCAGCAATTGCAACGTTCCATAGAGTTGCTCGACGCAGTCGGTATCCCGGAACCGGACCGCCGGGTACACGAGTATCCGCACCAGTTTTCCGGTGGAATGAAACAGCGCATCATGATCGCCATGGCGCTGGCCGGCGATCCGGAAATGTTGATCGCTGATGAACCGACCACGGCCCTGGATGTCACCATTCAGGCACAGGTGCTGGAACTGCTGAAAGACCTTCAGGCCAGGACCGGCATGGGCATACTGTTCATTACGCATGATCTTGGCGTCGCCTCGATCATGTCGGACGATATTGCCGTCATGTATAACGGCAGGATCGTCGAGCAGAGTTCCAGTGAAAATTTTTTCTCATCACCCAGCCACGAGTATTCCCGACATCTGTTCAATTCCCTGCCCAACCGCGACAAGCGCCTGCGCGATCATGTTGATACAGCCAGCCCGGTTGAACATCGTGACGAATCACCTCTGCTGAAAGTAACGAACATGAAGGTTTACTATCCGATCAGGAAGGGTCTGTTCAAACGCGTGGTCGGTCATGTCAAGGCCGTGGATGATGTTTCCATCGAGATTCATGCCGGTGAGACCGTCGCCGTTGTGGGAGAATCCGGATCCGGCAAGACCACGATGGGCAAGGGCATCCTGCAACTGTTGCAGATCACTGCCGGTGATGTTGACTTTGACGGTGATCACCTGAATTCGCTGGACCCGGCCAGTCTGCGCCGGCGCCGTGCCGACATGCAAATCGTCTTTCAGGACCCGTATTCTTCAATGAATCCGCGCATGATGGTCGCCGATATCATCGAGGAGGGCATGCTGGCGCAGAATATCGGCGGCGACCGCAAGGACAGGCAGGAAAGGATCATGCAATTACTGGTCGATGTCGGGCTGAAACCTGAACACAGATTCCGCTACCCGCATGAATTCTCCGGCGGGCAGAGGCAGCGCATATGCATTGCACGGGCGCTGGCCGTCGATCCGAAACTGGTGATTTGTGATGAACCGACCAGTGCACTCGATGTTTCGGTGCAGGCCCAGATCCTCGATTTACTCAATAATTTGCAGCAACGCCTGGATCTTGCCTACCTGTTCATTACGCATAACATCGGCGTGGTTGAATACCTGGCGCATCATGTCGCGGTCATGTACCAGGGCAGGATCGTGGAGCAGGGGCCAGTCGACCAGGTTCTGTACCGGCCCAGGCACAGCTATACACAGAAACTTCTGGCGGCCGTACCGCAGGTCAGGACCGGAACAGATCCCTGATCATGACGGACCGCCTGTTGCTCGAATCCATTCATTTTGCCGCCGAGAAACATCGTCACCAGCGGCGCAAGGACGCGGATGGACTGCCGTATATCAATCACCCGATCGCCGTTGCCTGTCTGCTGGCTTCCGAGGGTGGAATCACCGACGAGGAAGTTTTGATCACCGCCGTGCTGCACGATGTACTGGAGGACACGGATACCAGGTCGGAGGAGATAGAGGCCGGCTTCGGCGGCCGGATCAGGTCACTGGTTGAGGAAGTCAGCGATGATAAACGCCTGCCAAAGCAAAAGCGCAAGCAGTTGCAGATTGAACGTGCCGCCGGCAGTTCCGACAAGGCCAAGCTGGTCAAGCTGGCGGACAAGATCTGCAATCTCCGCGACATGTCGGAGTGTCCGCCAGCGGGCTGGGATGTCGAACGGATCCGCGAGTATTTCGACTGGGCCCGCGCCGTGGTAGATCAGTTGGCGGGAATACATCCTCGTATGGAACGCCTGTTTTTCGAGGAATATCGCCGGCGGCCCTGATGAAAATTTCACCGCATTCAGGCCGTACCGCGATAAGTACTCTCAGTTTCCGGATACACTGCGGACACCCCCCCCGGGGAAGCCGGTTGGGGGAATCAGTCACCCGGGGATGACTCACCGGGCATGATATGAATGGCCTGACTCAATAACGAGAAACGGATTTCCCTGCCTTCGGTAATGTTGTTACGCCTGGCGACGTGGCTGGGGAGCGACAGTGAAAAGGTCTCGCCCACGGTTTCAGTAGCACTTGCGGTGATATGGGTCATCTC
>JBFGPT010000145.1:0-4883 GCA_041564575.1 Gammaproteobacteria bacterium
AGTCTGGCAGAGCATCAGGAGCAGGCTGCCGACAAACAGCGTCAGCACCCAGAGTGCGATGTCATCTTGTTTACGTCCCAGCCAGTTCAGCATTGTTTTCTGTATATGCTTTTTTAATCACTATCAGCAGCTTAGCTTACATTTCCGATGTCATCAATTCGAATGTAACACCGGCTTATCAATCAGAAGACAAGATGCGGCCTGATGCGTTCCACGTGATGCGGCGCCTTGCTGGTCCAGATGCGTCACCGTATTCGAATCCGTGTACCGGCATCTATGTTGTCTCCCGGATGGTTAATCACGGTCTCGTTCGCCTCCAGGCCGGAGATGACCTGTGCCGCCAGGCCGCTGACATGCCCGATTTTCACCGGGCGGAGCCGGGCCCGCTTGTCCTCGACGACATACAATGCCCATTCGCCCTCGTGGCGAAACAGAGCACTTGAAGGCACCTGCATAATATCTTCGCCTTCCCAGAGGACAAAAACGGTTTCCATGCGATACCCGTCACCGAGGCGCTGCCAGAGTTCCGGCGACGATACCAGATCGATAATTACCAGCACCCGTTGTTCTTCGACCCCCAGAGCCGAGATCTTGGTGAAACCCACGGGTTCAATGGTGCGGACAACCCCGTCAAGGTCTGCATCACCCCCCCAGCGTTTGAACACGACACGGGTGCCGGGGGATAACCTGACCGCATCGCGCGAAAGCACGTCGACCTCGACCTCCAGCGACAGGGGATCGCCGATTTCCACCAGGGGATCACCCCTGTTAACCACCCCCTCGCTCTGGTGGTGAATCTTCAGGATGCGGCCATTCACCGGAGCCGTTATCGAAACAATTTCCAGTTCTTCACCTGACGCCTGTGCCGCCGAATATCGCAGTGCCGCCTCTGCCGCTGTTTTTTCAAACCGGGCCACCTGGACGGCGAACCGTGCCGATTCGTGGCTTGCCCTCGTACGCCTGGCCTTGGCTTCAGCCTCCTGGAATCGATCCAGCGAGATCGTTTTTGCTTCGAACAGTTTTTTCAGGCGTTCCAGTTCTTTTTCCGCAAATCCGGCATCGGCATCGGCGGCACGCACGTCGCGTTCGGCGGCATTCAGAGCCGCAGTGGCGGCCGATACACGGGCCTCTGCCTCGGCACGACTGCGCGGGTCAAGCACGTTTGAGCGTAAAGGTTCAAGACAGACAATCTGTTGATCTTTTTTTATCGTGTCTCCGACATCCATCTCGATACGGCGTGCAAACCCGTCGACCGGCGCTGATATCACGTAGCGGTCCGTAACGCGTGTTTTTCCCTCTTCCTCGATTTCCACCCGAAACGGTTTGCTTTTGACGGTTACAACCTCAACCAGGACCGGCTGTGGAATAAAGCCGATTCCGATTACAGCGGCTATTACGATTACACTGATAATCAGGCCAATATGCTTGCGTAGACCAGACATTTCTTATTCCCTGGTTTTTAGAACAGCTATGAGATCGAGACTGTCCAGCCTGGATCTGACCACCAGGCTGGAGAACACCGAGGCAATGATAACCACCGATGCCGCCAATGCATAGGTGGATGGTTCAATAATCAAGGGCACGCGGAATATTTCCTGCGGGATTTCTCGGATCATATACCAGGATAAAAGATTTCCGGTCACTAGGCCTATGGGTATGGCAACTATGGTCAGGAGAGCCAGTTCGCCAAACAGGATCGTCGATATTTCCATGCGGGTGAAGCCGAGGACACGCATACTCGCAAGTTCCCGGCTGCGCTCGGAGAGGGCAATCCTTGCCGCATTATAAATTACCCCGAAGGTGATGATTCCCGCCAGCACGGAAATAAAGCCGACAAAAATCAGGATGAATTCCGCCGAGGTTTCATAAAATGCACGAATAATATTTTTGCGTGCCTCAAAATTGGCAACCCCGGGCATATCGCGCAGGCGGGAATAGATAAAATCCTCATATTCAGGATCGATCTTCAGGTAAGCGCCGGAAATGGTATCGCCCTCATGCATCAGGCGGTTCAGCGCGCCCAGGTCCATATAGGCTGCAATACCGATATATTGGCTCACAACACCGGTGACCTGAACGCTTCTGATCGGACGCCTGCCCTCCAGAATTTCCAGTTGAATCACATCACCTGTTTTTACATGGAGCAGTTTGCCAAGATAATCGCTTAACAGGATACCCTGGCCTGGAATTTCAATCGGCTCACGTTGAATATTCAACGGACGATGGAGATCGCGTTTGTTGTCAAAGGCGTTGATACCGGTCAGGTAACTGTAGTTGCTGTTTCGCAAACGAACCGGCACATTCCTGAAGCCTTCGCCATATATCACGCCGGGAATTCCCAGAAGCTCATAGAAAGCATTGCGCGATTCCGGCTCTATAAAATTAACGGTCAAATCCTGTCGTTGTGCCAGACCGAACTCGATATCGATCATGAAATCGAGGGCATCCTTGAAAAACGTGCCTACCACCATAATGGCGCAGGCCAGTGAAATGCCTACGACACTCAAAAGGGATTTGATAGGTTTGCGCTCAATGTGACGCACAACCATGCGCATGGCCTGCGACAGAAAGCGACCGAGGCCCAGGGTTTCCAGTACGCTTTGTGAATATTTAGCCGGTGGTTCCGGCTGCATGGCCTGGGCAGGTGGCAAGCTGATGGCGTGCGATACGGCGAACACGGTCCCGATCGAGGCGGCAACGAACGTGATTGCCCCGGCAATGGTCACGATGTAGGGGCGCAATTCGAATTCAAGATAAGGCAAGCGGTAAAACATGATATATACCTGGCTCAATTCCTGTCCAAGCCAGATGCCGGCCACCGTGCCAAGCAGTAATCCCGCGACAACAATCGACAGGACATAACCCAGGTAATGCAGGCCAACGTCGATATTACTGTAACCAAAGGCTTTCAGGGCGGCGATGATCTCACGCTGTGTGGCTATGAGCCGGGTGACGACAATATTCAGGAGAAATGCTGCGATACCCAGGAAGATCACTGAAAACATCGTGGCCATCTGTCCCAGCTGGTCGATATCGCTTTTGAATATACGGTGCGAGATCTGCCACTTGCGTTCCCGCGCATCCAGTCCGCCGTAACGCCCCAGGATGTAATCAAGGTGTTGAATAATGTCTTTCCTGCTGGCGCCCGGCTGTGCGGTCAGGACAATATTATTAAAGGCATGATCCATCTCGAATGCCTTGCCCAGGACATCGCGCGCCATCCACCGCACGCCAAATCTCTTAAAATCCGGCATGATCGCCCCGGGTGCAACCTGGTATATAAACTCCGGAGACAGGGCTATCCCTACAATCGTGACGTTCTGCAAGTGGCCCTTGATGATCATCTCGAGGCGGTCACCCGGACGCAGTTCATGCGCCTGGGCAAAAACTTCATTGATGATAACTTCATCATCCCGATCGGGGTCTATCAGACGGCCCTTGCGCAGATGCAGGCTATTGACACCGGGTTCCCCGTGATCCGGGACGGAAACCACCTGGCCGGTTATCGGCTCGGGAAAGCCCTCGACCGTCAGTTTGACCGGCGCAACGACACGGGTCTGAACCTTGTCTACACCAGGTATGGACGCAATGCGGTAGCGCAAGCTTTCCGGAGCACGATTGACCGATGTAAAAATATCTGCAAACCGGTAATCGCGGTAATAGGCGTCGCGCGTCAGGACCAGCGCATCGACGGTTGACAGGGACATGATGAAAGTCGACACTCCGGCGGCAATAACTAGTATGATAGCCAGCGCCTGTCCCCAGGTAGACTTCAGGTCCCGCAGTAATTTCCTGTTGATAGTTTTCATGTCACCAGCTGATGTCCTGCGGGGATATCTTTTGCTGATTGCATTCTATTCCGCTGATACGCCCGTCACTCAGATGAATTACCCTGTTAGCCATGCCGGCGATTGAGGCATTGTGCGTGATGACGGCTGTGGTCGTTCCCAGTTCGCGGTTAATCCTTTCAATAGCAACCAGGACCTTGCAGCCGGTTTCGGAATCCAGGGCGCCGGTGGGTTCATCGCAGAGTAACACCGAGGGGTTTTTGGCAATTGCGCGGGCAATAGCCACTCTTTGCTGTTCTCCGCCGGACAGTTCGGATGGAAAATGATTCATTCGCTTACCCAGGTCCACCAATTGCAAGGCATCTTCCGGTAACATGGGATCCCGTGCGATCTCGGTGACTATGGAAACATTTTCAAGTGCCGTCAGGCTGGGGATAAGATTGTAGAACTGGAAAACAAAACCGACGTGATACCTGCGATAATGCGTCAGTTCCGCCTCTGAAGCATGTGCGAGATCGTGATCAAGATAATTAACCTCTCCGCTGGTCGGCTGATCAAGCCCCCCGAGAATATTCAAATAGGTCGATTTACCGCTGCCCGAGGCACCCAGCAGCACAACCAGTTCACCGGCATAGAGTTCGCTGTCGACTCCCCGCAGGGCATGGACCTGCACCTCGCCCATGGTATAGACCTTGGTTAAAGCCCGTGTGCTGAATACGATATCAATCTGTTTCGGATTTTCTGCAGTCACCTTACACTTCCGGGCGAATAACGGTTATCGAAACAATAAAAAAGCAACAGGCCCTGTAAATCAATGCATGAACTGATATTGAATAATTCAGGCCGGTTGCTGGCAACGATAACACTTATTCAGAGACAACATGACCGCTTTTCCATGGATAATCGACGTGATGCCCGGTAATTGGCATCCGCTGTGCGGCAGGCGATGCTTAAATTCCTGATCTTAACCGGTCAGGGTGGCGGCGTTTCTATTTCTCGTTACGCGGAACGGTCATCATGAACAGTTGCCCGCCCTCCACCAGTTCGTTTGACGAGATTGCGCCACCTCTGACGGAATGTGCCTGCACAGTCCCG
>JBFGPT010000146.1:0-4832 GCA_041564575.1 Gammaproteobacteria bacterium
CAGGAGGCCGGCGGCGCCGTTACGGACATGCAGGGCGGCAGCGACTATTTCAACACCGGGGATGTCATTGGCGGCAATGGTGAGTTGTACGGGCAGATCCGCGAGCAGATCGCGGAATCGCTGAAAAAAAACGGCTACGGCGCGGCCTGAGCCTCGGCGGCCTGTTCCAGTTCAGCGCTGATTTTCTCGGCGGCCATGACGGTATTGGCCACCAGCATGGTGATGGTCATGGGGCCGACGCCGCCCGGCACCGGCGTGATAAAACCGGCCACCTCGCGCACCGAGTCGAAATCGACATCCCCGCACAGGCTGTTGTCCTCGAGTCGGTTGATGCCGACATCGATCACCACGGCGCCGGGCTTGACCATGTCGGCCGTGATCATGCGCGGCTTGCCGGTGGCGACCACGAGGATGTCGGCGAGCTGCGTGTAGAATTTCAGGTCCCGGGTGCGCGAGGTGCAGACGCTGATGGTCGCGCTTTGCTGCAACAACATCAGTGCCATGGGCTTGCCGACGATGTTGCTGCGCCCGACAACCACGGCATTCTTGCCGGCGATGTCGATCTTCATGTATTTCAGCATCTCCATTATGCCGGCCGGCGTGCACGGCGGGAACGCGGTGCTGCCGGAGACCAGCGCACCGAGGTTGTAGTGATGGAAGCCATCGACGTCCTTGGTCGGTGAAATCGTTTCCAGCACCCGGTCGACGTCGATCTGCTCCGGTAACGGCAGTTGCACCAGGATGCCGTGAATATCCGGGTTCTCGTTCAGGTGCTCGATGCGCGTCAGCAGCATCTTCTCGGTGGTATCCTCCGGCAGTTCGATCAGTTCTGAATTCAAACCGAGATCATGACAGGCCTTGACCTTGTGGCGGACGTAAACGCGCGAGGCGGGATTGTCGCCGACGATGATTACCGCGAGTCCCGGCAGGAAGTCCCTGGCCTTGAGGGCATCGGCCCGTTGTTTCCATTCCTCGCGCACCTCGGCCGCGATGGCGTTTCCATCAATGATTTTTGCTGGCATGTATCAAGCTCCCGGGATTAACAGCAAGAAGACGGGGCGGAATTGGTATGCCGTCCACCCTTGGTTTCCGCGGCGGGCCGGCGCGTGTTCGGAGGCGCGCACCAGTTCACCGGTTCTTTTTCTACTGCCGGTATTATGCCAATAAAATCGTCCCGGTAGGGACCCTCGGTGCAAAATTTAAAGGTCCGTTCGCACACGGCCATGCGCTCGCCGCGGGGAAATTCGTGGCCATCGTCGTCGCGAACGTATGAGTATGGTCCGCGGTAGATCACCGCGTGGCCGCGATCGATGCATTCAGCGCCGCGTGGCTTGACGGCGGTCAGGGTGACCGAGCGGAATTCGATGCCCTCGATGACGCGCCAGGGGTCACTGGTCCACTTGTCGAAACTGATGGCCTGGAAGCCGGCATCACGGAATCGTTGCAGTATTTCCTGTTCCTGGAATGCGCCGGACAGGCAGCCGCTCCACAGCTCGGCGTTATCTTTCAGGTGCGCGGGTACGGGCTCGTCGCTAACGATGTCGGATATCGCGATGCGGCCGCCGGGTTTGACCACGCGGAAGATTTCATCGACCAGGGATTGTTTCTGCGCATCGTCGACGAGGTTCAGGACGCAGTTGGAGATGACCAGGTCGATGGCGTTGTCGGCAACCAGGGGACGGTGCGCTCTCTGATCACGCTGCCAGTCCTGCAGGGCCCGGAGCCCGTCATGGTCCCGCACCGGGTGATCGGCCAGCCATGCATCCATGGCCTCGACGTCCAGCGCCAGGTCCTGGATTTGCCCCTTTAAAAACCGGACCCGCTCGCCACCCAGTTTGTCACGCATTTCGCCCAGGTACTTACGCGCCAGGGCCAGCATGTCATCGTTCATGTCGATACCGACCACGCTGCCGCCGGCGCCGATCAGTTGCGCCGCCATGTAACAGATCTTGCCGCTGCCCGAGCCGAGATCGAGCACGGCGTCACCCGCGCGCACGTAACGCGAGGGGTCGCCGCAACCATAGTCTTTCTCGATGATCTCGGCGGGCAGGATCTTCAACAGCGCGGTATCGTAATCCACCGGGCAGCACAGGGCTTCCTGGCGGGTAACAGCGCCCTCGGAATAACGTTCAAGTACGGCTTCTTCTTTTCTCATTCGGGGCTCCTCCGGAATGGCAAGAGTAACAGTTCGGATAGATGGATGGTGTCTGAGTTGGTGAATTGTTTCAGGCCGATGTGCATCTGCGGGTGGCCTTCACGCGGCTGGTCGCGGTAGGTGTGAAACAGGCGGTCCCACCAGGGCACGCTGAAACAGAAGTTGCTGTCGGTTTCCTCGCGGATCTGCGAGTGATGCACGCGGTGCATGTCCGGGGTCACGACCACCAGGCGCAGGTAGCGGTCCAGCGCCAGCGGCAGTTTCACGTTACTGTGATTGAACATGGGCAACAGGTTCAGGATCAGCTCGAATATCAATACGGCGAGCGCCGGCGCGCCGATAAGGATGACAACCGCGGCCTTGAGGCACAGCGAGATGATCAGCTCGAAGGGATGAAAACGGATGCCGGTGGTGACGTCGAATTCCTTGTCGCTATGGTGCACCTGGTGCAGCCGCCACAACGGCTGCCAGGCGTGAAACAGGCGGTGCTGCCAGTAGATCGTAAAGTCCAGGATCAGGATCGACAGCACGATGACCACGGGGCCGGGCAGGTCGACGTTATTGAACAGCCCCCAGTCGTGTTTCGCGACCGCGTCGGCGATGCCGACCAGCGCCAGCACCGGCAGCAGCAATTGCACGATCAGGATGGTCACCAGGACCAGGGCGAGGTTGTTGACGCGTCGGATCCAGTGACCGTCCAGCGTCACACGCCTGGGTGCAAAGTGCTCCCAGAGCAGCAGGCAGACCAGCGCAAACGAAAAGGCCCCCACCCTTATAATAATTTCATTATCCGGCATGGCATGTTACAAATAGCTACAGAATGCAGGATTATAGACAACAACACATGCAAATAGTTGGACGGCGTGCCAGATGAGCCAGGGCCGTTACCCGCATACCCGCATGCGCCGGCTGCGCCGGCACGCCGGCCTGCGCAGGCTGGTGTCCGAAACCCGGCTGCTGACCGATGATCTGATCTACCCGCTGTTTATCCTTGAAGGCGAGAATACCCGCGCGCCCGTGCCCTCCATGCCCGGCATCGAGCGGCTCAGCGTTGACCAGTTACTCGAGGAGGCCCGCGAACTGGTGCAACTGGGGATCCCGGCCATCGCCCTGTTTCCGGTGATCGAAGCGGAGAAAAAATCGGAGGATGCCGCCGAGGCCTATCATCATAATGGCCTGGTGCAGCGCGCGGTCGCGGCCTTGAAAGAGTCTGTACCCGAGTTGATGATCATTACCGATGTGGCGCTGGACCCCTATACCAGCCACGGGCAGGACGGCCTGATCGATGACCAGGGTTATGTCATGAATGACGAAACAGTCGAGGTGCTGGTGCGCCAGGCCCTGTCGCATGCCCGCGCCGGCGCCGATATCGTCGCGCCGTCTGACATGATGGACGGCCGTATCGGCGAGATCCGCCGCGCACTGGAAGACGAGTGTCATACGAATACCTGCATCCTGGCCTATGCGGCCAAGTACGCCTCGGCCTTTTACGGCCCGTTCCGCGATGCGGTCGGTTCGGCCGCCAATCTCGCCGGCGCCGACAAGTATTCCTACCAGATGGACCCGGCCAACACGGACGAGGCCCTGCGCGAGATCGCGCTGGACCTGGAAGAGGGCGCCGACATCATCATGGTAAAACCGGGGTTACCGTACCTGGACGTGATCCAGCGGGTAAAAAGCGAATTCGGCGCGCCGACCTTCGCCTATAACGTCAGCGGCGAGTACGCCATGCTGAAGGCCGCCGCGGCGCAGGGCTGGCTGGAGGAGCAGAAAGTCATCATGGAAGCCCTGCTGTCGCTGAAACGCGCCGGCGCCGACGCCATCCTCACCTATCATGCGAAGGAAGTCGCGCAGTGGTTGAATAACAGCTAACGCACTTCGAAGCAGTTTCTTTCTTCCCTTTCAGTAATCAACGGGTTGTCATCCAATGAGTACACGAAACTGGAAAGTCTATTTATCCGGCGAGATCCATTCCGACTGGCGCGAGCGCATCATGAACGGCGCAAAAGAAAAAAACCTGCCGGTGGAATTCACCATGCCGGTCACCGATCACGAGGCCAGCGACAAGTGCGGCGTGAACATCCTCGGCGCGGAAGAGAAGAACTTCTGGCAGGACCGCAAGGGGTCCTCCATCAATGCCATTCGCACCTCCAGGCACATCAGTGATGCCGACGTGGTCGTGGTGCGCTTCGGCCCCAAGTACAAGCAGTGGAACGCCGCCTTTGACGCCGGTTTCGCCGCGGCACTGGGCAAGTCCATCGTTACCTTACATGACGAGGAACACGACCATGCCCTGAAAGAAATGGATGCGGCCGCGAAGGCCACCGCCCGGCAACCGGAGCAGGTGGTGGAGATACTGGAGTATGTGTTGAACTAGGATGCTCTGATCCGCAACCATGATTCGACGATAAATGAAAATCTGGGTGGATGCCGATGCCTGTCCGGTGGCAATCAAGGAAATGCTGTTCAGGGCAGCGGAAAGAAAGCAGGTGTCCGTTACCCTGGTGGCCAACCAGTATCTCGCCACTCCGCGATCGAAATTTATTGATTTTTTGCAGGTGCCCAAGGGATTTGATGTGGCCGATAATGAAATCGTCAAACGTGTAGAGCCGGGCGACTTGATCATCACCAACGATATCCCGCTCGCTGCCGAGGGTATTGACAAGGGTGCACTGGC
>JBFGPT010000147.1:0-4829 GCA_041564575.1 Gammaproteobacteria bacterium
CGCGGTGATCGGCGGCAAGGCTACGCTCAGTAGTCATACCGGCCGGCTCTCGGCAACCGTGACCGATTTCGAGCAGAAGAAGTTATTGCTCGAACAAAAACAGCAACGGCTCGCGGATATGCGCACGGATCGGAATTTCCTGCTGGAGCGGGTCCGGGTCCTGCGCAGCCTGCAGAACGGACCGTCGGCGGAGGTCATGTTCCAGGTCGTCGATCAGGCCTATGTGGAGGGCACCTGGTTCAAAAAATTTAAATTCAGGCAGGATGGCGAGATCCGCGGGCTGGAAGCCGCTGACGAAACGGACACCGGCTACTTCATCATCGTCCGCGACAGCGAGCGTCAGAATCGCGAGCAGGCCTGGCGAATGAACACCCACATGGAGATTTCCGGCCATGCGCTGGATCACACGATCCTGGCCGGTTTCGTAAACAACCTGGTGACCTCGGAGGCCATCGAGGACGTGAAGATACTGAAAACCGGTCGGGAACGCCGCAACCAGGGCAGCGCCATCGGCTTTGATCTCGCCATCAGGGTCAGCAACACGGCGGGACGGGAAAGATGGTCGAACCGGTTATAAAAAACCTCGAACCGAGATCTGCCTCGTTGCTGTTTATCTCGCTGATCGGCCTGACGCTGCTCGCGTCCTATCTGTATCTATTCAAGCAACCGTGGCAAACGCTGGCCGCCACGCGCCTCACGCTGGAGGAACTGCGAAGCCAGGAACGGGATCCCGTATCGATCGATGCCGAGATCGAGGCGATCGAATCGGAAATCACCGATCTCAGGCAGGAGTTGAACGGCGATGGTCCGGTGCTGCCGCCGAACCAGCTGGTCGCGCATATCATCCGCCAGCTTGATCAATCGGCCAGAGCAAATGCCGTACAACTCGGTGGCGTACGGCCGGGCAACCGTGCCCGGGTGTTGATGTTCAGCGAGTTGCCGTTTCATGTCGAGGTCAGCGGCAGTTACCACAACCTGTACCGCTGGCTGAACGAGGTGGAATCACGGCTGGGCCCGCTGGTGGTGAAACAATTTGAAATCAGCCCGCTGCCCGGTAAAGACGATGACCGGCAGATGCAGTTGACCATCGTCTCGTACCGCTACGAGGAAAAATAGCCATGCAATTCTCCCGCCCCGTCACTGTCTTGCGTTGCTGCCTGATGCTGGGCGTACTGCTCCCGTTTGCCGGATACGCGGCACAGTTGTTGCATGATCCGTTCGCACCACCGGACTTTGAACCACAACAAGAAGACGTAAAAAACAATGCAGAGCAAGCTGTTAAGCGCGAAGACTGGCGCCCGGAACTGCGCGCAACCATGCGGGCCGGGCGGCAATCCATGGCCAATATTGACGGCCGGATCGTCAGGATTGGCGAAGAAATTGACGGTTTCAGGCTGGTTAAAGTCCATGAGCGCGATGCCTTTTTCGTCAAGCGGGGGCTGAAATACCATGTCTCCATGGATCTCGACGAGGATGACATCGTGGAAAACTGATGGCCCGGCACTGCCGGTTTTTCTCGCGCTCATCCTGCTCTGTAGCATCCCGGTCGACACCGTTACCGCCGAAAATATCGCGATAGACCCGAGTGGCCGCATATCGATCTCGGTCCAGAACACCGATCTCAACGAGGTCTATGAAATGCTTTCGCTCGAGGGCAACGTCAATATCCTGCTCGGCAGCGGGGTCAATGGCGAGATCTCGGTCAACCTTTACGATGTCACCCTCGAGGAAGCGATACGTAGTATTGCCGCGGCGGCGGGCTTTGCCGTCGAGGTCGTAGAGGATTATTACTACATCATGCCGCGCGAAGAGGCCGGCAAGGATCATGTCGGCGGCATCACCGAACTCAAGACCTACCGCGTGCAATACACCGATCCGGATCAAATCGCGGACATACTCAACAAGCACCTTTCCCGCTACGGAAAAATCACCGCCTTGCCGGAACGCAGGCTTCTGGTGGTCGAGGACCTGCCGGATTTCCTCAAGCGCATTGAACAGCTGTTGTACGAGCTGGACAGGCAACCGAAGCAGATCCTGATCGAGGCCAGGGTGCTTGAAATCTCACTCGACAAGACCGAAACCTTCGGTATCGACTGGAACCGTATATTCAAGCTGGACAAGGATACCAAGGACCAGAGCGACGGCATCTTCGGCATCCAGGGACTGAACGCGCCGCTGTCACCCGGTTTCTTCTTCAGTATCGTCAACCCGAACATCAGCTTCGCGCTGAACGCGCTTGATGCCAAGGGCCGTGTCAGGACCCTGTCGACGCCGAAACTGCTGGCCCTGGAGCACGAGGAGGCCGAGGTCATCATTGGCGATCGCACCGGCTACCTGGTCACCACCACCATCAACCAGGTCACCACGGAAAGCGTGGCCTTCCTGGAATCCGGGGTCATTCTCAGGGTGAAATCATTCGTCGACCAGCAGGGCCGCATCATGATGCAGATACATCCCGAGGTCAGCACCGCGACGGTCAATAACAATATCCCGTCCCTCAGCACCACCGAGGTGACCACCAATTTCCTCGCCGAGGACGGCCAGACAATCTTCATTGCCGGGCTGATGCGCAACTCAACCAGCAAGCGCCGCGAGGGCGTACCGGTGTTGAGCGATGTACCGCTGCTGGGACGCGCCTTCAGTAATTCCGAGGACATCATCATCAATACCGAAACCGTGGTGATGATCACCCCGCATATCATCGAGGCGGGCGCAAACCTGTTCATGACCGAACGTGAAAACCAGGTCAACAAGGTTGAGCGGGAACTCGATGAGGACAAGGCGAAAGTGAATGAAAAGATCGAGCGCAAGATCGGACCGGTCGAGATCATCGAATCGAGCAACAAGCTGAAACTGGATCACTCACTGTCGCTGGATCGAAAGACCCGCGAACCCGAACCGGTACTGGAGCTGAACAACAACCTGGCGATGTGCCGGCGCCTGTCCTCCGACCCCATCACCGCAGCCATGAATCCTCAATGCAGACCCGCAAGCACCGGTGACATCGAGGTCAAGGACGTCCTGAGAAATATACTTATGATCGGTACCCTGCTATGACCCGCGGTTTACCGGTCACTAACCGGCAATTACATCAACAGGCAGACCGCCTCGCTGTAGTGACGATCTCCCTCGGTCTGTAGCGGCCGCAGATCATCGGGATTCAAGCCGGTCAATTGCCAGACCGGTTCCGCAATACCGCCAGCGCCACTGCCATTGGCGTGCGCCAGCTTGCTGTTCGAGACAATGTTGGCCAGATGCAGGGCGGTTGCTTCCAGTGCAAAGTTATCTGCCCGGCCCGGGTCCAGATGATAGCGGATGGATTCCACGAACACCTGGGGCAACTCCCAGCTTTCCAGGAGATCGCTGCCCAGCTCCGCGTAATCATAGCCCAGGATTTCCCTCTGCAAGCGGTAAGCCTGGCGTTTTTCCTGGCGGGCGCGTTCGGCGACCTCGCAGACAACGTCCGGTAATTGCATGCACAGGGCCAGGTGGCCAACATTGTGCAGCAGGCCAATGACAAAATAGCGCTCGCTGTCCAGTGAATTGCAGCGGCTGCCGATCAGTTGCGCAATGACGCCGCAGTAAATACTCTTTTTCCAGAACGAATCCATGTTCTCGACCTCGGCCGGGATGTGATTGAAGGTATCTATCGCCGAGGTGGCCAGCACCAGGTCGTGCAGTTGCGCCGTACCCATAATGCTGATGGCGCGCATGATGCTGTCGATCTTGGTGGCAAACCCGAAAAAGGCACTGTTGGCGATCCTCAGGATCCGCGCCACCAGGCCGGGATCGTAACTGACGGCTTTGGCAAAATCGTCGATTGATGAAGTCGGATCATCGAGTAACTCCCGGACATTCAGATAGATATCCGGCAGGGAGACCAGTTCCTGGACTTGATCGATAACTTGTTGTTTAGTCGGATGCATGGTTCGGGTCAAATCGAACTACCGGATTTGTATCGGCCAGGCGGCGAATAACTTGACCTTTTTCAGGTGTTAACGCGGGCAAATCTGGTCATGGGATGACCGGTCCGTGACAGTGTAAACCTGCTCTATTGACGTCTGAATCCGGCCAGCCATTCAATGTTCTGACTGTAGGAAGCCGAGGAATCCAGGACATTACTTTTCGGTGTGCTGTATTCGAGGATGCTGTTGTCATTGTCCGAGACCGGCAGCCTGCCATGTTCCGCTATAAATGACTTCACCAGCCTGTCTACGGCTTCCGGTCCCATCAAAAGCGTGTTCTGCAGGTGTGAAAAGGCATCAATACCGTTCCGGGCCAGGTATTCGACATAGGGGATTTCCTGCAAGGTCCGGATGGTTTCATTCGATGGATCGCTTTTCGGGGTGTTGGACGCAACCAGGATTCCCTGGCCGCCCACGACATACAACCGCACATATTCAAAGACGGATCGCAAGGTCCCGATTATATAGACAAGGTCATAGGGTGTTGTGTGGTGTAACTGCACCCACTGCTGCAGTACTCCGTCAGCAGTCAGATTCCTGTTGACCAGTTGATAGAATTCATGGTTGTACAGGGAAGCGGCTCCGGCAAACCAGATGGATGAGATCTGGATCGAGACCAGGTCATACTGCCTGTCGGATAACAGCAGATAATTCCTGCCATCGGTCACGACCTTGTTAACGTTTTCTTTTGTAGTAACACCGTTATTGACCGGCAGGAAGTATTTATCCGCCATAAGGAAGATATCGTTACTTATGTCCACCACATCCAGACGGTTGAAACCCGCTTCATGCAGGATCCTCGCAGTCGCCCCGGTGCCGTAACCAATTACCAGTGCCTGGTTCCTTGATTCCGTGTGCTGCAAC
>JBFGPT010000148.1:0-4810 GCA_041564575.1 Gammaproteobacteria bacterium
AACTCAGCCAGTTTGTAGACTCGCTGATCACCATTCCGAACGAAAAGCTGTTGAGCGTGCTGGGGCGTGAAGTCAGTCTGTTGAATGCCTTCAGCGCCGCCAACGATGTGCTGCTCGGCGCCGTGCAGGGCATTGCCGAACTGATCACGCGGCCCGGACTGATCAACGTCGATTTCGCCGACGTGCGCACCGTGATGTCGGAGATGGGCATGGCCATGATGGGCTCCGGCAAGGCCCAGGGCGAGGACCGGGCCAAGATGGCGGCTGAATCGGCCATCTCCAGCCCGTTGCTGGAAGACGTCAACCTGTCCGGTGCACGCGGTATCCTGGTCAATATCACCGCCGGCATGGATCTGGCTATCGGCGAGTTCGACGAGGTCGGTACCACCGTGAAACAGTTTGCTTCCGATAATGCAACAGTCGTCGTCGGCACCGTCATAGACCCGGAAATGAGTGGCGATATCCGTGTGACCATCGTTGCAACAGGACTGGGAAATCTGCCGAAAACCACGTCGGAACCGGTCAAATTGGTGGAAAATTCCGTGGAAAAGGTCGATTACCGGGATTTTGACCGGCCGACCGTCATGCGTCAGAAGTCGGCCGCTGACAAGGCACTGGCGCTGGACACAGACGCGGATTATCTGGATATTCCGGCTTTTTTACGCAGGCAGGCAGATTGATGTAATATAATGGTTGATATCAGCAGGGGGGCAAGTCGCTATCTGTCGCTTGACAGATAGGGATTTTCACAGTTAAATCCAGCAGTTACGTGGTCTATTGGGCGCGTACATCAACAACAAGAGGCCATATTCTCTGCATGATCAGGCAACGCACATTAAAGAACACCATCCGCGCGACGGGCGTTGGACTGCATACGGGTAAGAAAATCTATCTGACCCTCAGGCCCAGCGCCCCGAATACCGGTATCATATTCAGGCGCACCGACCTCAAGGAAAATGTCGAGATCAAGGCATGCCCTGATAATGTCGGTGATACCCAGTTGTCAACGACCCTGGTCAACGGTGATGTCCGCATCTCTACCGTTGAACATCTGTTATCGGCACTGGCCGGTTTCGGTATTGACAATGCCTATATTGATCTCAGCGCCGATGAAGTGCCAATCATGGACGGCAGTGCCGGACCCTTTGTCTTTCTGATCCAGTCCGCCGGCGTCGAGGAACAAAGCGCGCCCAAGCAGTTCATGCGGATAAAAAAACCGGTCAGGGTCAAGGACGGTGACAAGTGGGCGCGATTCGAACCCTTCGAGGGATTCAAGGTCGGGTTTACCATTGAATTCAATCACCCTGCGTTTCATGACGAAAATTGTCATGCAGAGATAGACTTTTCCACTACGTCGTTCGTGAAGGAAGTCAGCCGCGCACGCACCTTCGGTTTCATGCGTGATGTCGAGCTGTTACGCGAGCGTAATCTCGCACTCGGCGGCAGCCTTGATAACGCGGTGGTCGTTGATGACTACCGCATACTGAATGAAGAGGGGTTGCGTTACGACGACGAGTGCGTCAAGCACAAGATACTGGATGCCATCGGTGATCTGTACCTGCTGGGACACAGCCTGATCGGCGCCTTTCACGGGCACAAGTCGGGTCACGCCCTTAATAACCAGTTGCTCAAGGAACTCCTTGCCGACGAGTCAGCATGGGAATTGATCACATTCGAGGATGCGGAAAAACTTCCCATTTCGTTTATGCAGGCATTGTCGGCGGGCTGAAACCGCCCGTACTATCACAACTAAGGTTTCAGGGATGAATTTTGGCACAGCCGCCTGATGCTGGCGCTGATCTCGGCATCATCGATCGATTCGGCAATTCGTTGCATCAGGCTGGCAGTCGACTGACTCAGGACAGGTCGAGGGACCGTCCCTGACGATTCTGAAGTTTGCTCAGGTGAGACCAGCACCCGGATGCTTCTGACGTTGACTGGCATGGGGTTTTTGCGGATGGATTCAAGTATTTCCGGTATGGAATACCTGAGCCGGGTTGCCCAGACAGCGGAATCGGCTCTGAGTGTGAGTATACCGCCCCGGTAATTGGCGACGTTGCAGTGTTCTCGTAGCGGCGTTTCAAGATACCCGGGCAGGCTGGAACGTAACTGCAACAGCGTCTCCAGGTGGTCGAAGAGTGCACGGCTGGCAGTCGAGGAAGTATCCAGCAGTTTTCTGACGTGAACGGGCTGTTCGTTTCGATGACCGGCCATGACTAAATATAACAAGATTTGGGAAACGTAAAACAACAATTATGAACCTGATCTTCGTAAGCAAGTCGCACAAGACCCGCAATCTAAGGCTGGGGCCCGGCCTGGCGTGCCTGTCGGTGATGCTTGCAACACTGCTGGCCGCTGCCTTTTTCTGGCTGGGCAGCCGTTATGGTACGGAGCAATTGGTAAGCAACGTCAACGCGGGTTACGTGCAGGTCGGCAACGTCTGGAATCAGGAACTGCTGGAGCAGAGGCAAATCATCGAATCCACACGGCAACAGGCGCAAAAACACCTGGACTCCATGGCCGCGCGCCTCAGTACCCTGCAGGGTCACGTCATGCGCCTGAATGCGCTGGGCTCCAGGCTGGCGAGCATGGCCGAACTGGATGAGATAGATTTCTCCGTCGATGCAAATCCGGGAATGGGCGGGCCACATCCGGGGGTATCACAGGTTTCGCTGTCGGTCCCGGACTTCCTGGTAGCCCTGGACCAGCTGGATCAACAGCTTGAGGATCGCAACGACAAGCTGATCGCCATCGAGTCAATGTTAATGGACCGCAATCTGCAATCGGAAACCATCCCGGATGGCAGGCCATTGCGTGATGGCTGGATTTCCTCGCTGTTTGGCTGGCGTACTGATCCGCTCACCGGCCGCAAGGAAATGCACGAGGGCATGGATTTCGCCGCCAAGCCCGGATCCGAGATTACCTCGGTCGGGGCGGGTATCGTGACATGGTCAGGCCGGCGCGCCGGCTACGGTTACATGGTGGAAATCGATCATGGAAATGGTTACATCACGCGTTATGCGCATAACAGGGAAAACCTGGTGACCGTAGGACAGAAAGTTAACAAGGGATCGGTCATTGCCATCATGGGCTCTACCGGACGCTCTACCGGCTCACACGTGCATTTTGAAGTTATCAAAGACGGCAGATATGTAAATCCGAAGAAGTTTATTGCCGTAAGCCAGTAAAACCAATTCCTGATATACCTGTCTCTTGTTACTGTATCAAAGCTTGCGCGGCTTTATTCCGATGACCTTTTGTTTGGCTGATGATTAAAAACCTCCTCAGAATTATTTTTGGCAGTCGTAACGAACGCGTACTCAAGCGCATGGGCAAGGTCGTGGTCACGATCAATGCACTGGAGGAACAGGTACAGGCGCTCGGCGACGAGGAATTTCCAAAAAAAACCGCTGAACTGAAAGAGCGGCTGCAACAGGGCGAGGAACTGGATGCGTTGCTGCCCGAGGCCTTTGCCCTCGTCCGTGAGGCGGGTCAGCGTGTGTTGAACATGCGACATTTCGATGTGCAGCTCATCGGCGGCATGGTTCTGCACGAAGGCAACATCGCCGAGATGCGCACCGGTGAAGGCAAGACGCTGGTGGCCACCCTGTCCGGCTATCTGAATGCGCTGTCAGGCAAGGGCGTGCATATCGTCACCGTTAACGATTACCTGGCGAAACGGGATGCGGAATGGATGGGCGGGCTCTACGAGTTTCTGGGCCTGAGCACCGGGGTCATTGTTTCCGGCATGACGCCGCCACAGCGGCGCGAGGCCTATGCCGCCGATATTACCTACGGCACCAATAATGAATTTGGTTTTGACTACCTGCGTGACAATATGGCGTTCAGCCAGGAAGACCGTGTACAGCGTGGTTATAATTTCGCCATTGTCGATGAGGTCGACTCCATTCTGATCGACGAGGCGCGTACGCCGTTGATCATTTCCGGCCCGATCGATGATCGCTCGGACCTGTATCAGCGCCTCAATGCCATCATTCCGCGCCTGGGCAAACAGGAGCAGGAAGACGGTCCGGGTGACTACACCCTGGACGAAAAAAGCAAGCAGGCCTACCTGACCGAGGAAGGTAACGAAAACGTCGAGCAACTGCTGCGCAAGGAAGGCATCATCGGCGCCGATCAAGGCCTGTATGACCCGGTCAACCTGCCGGTCCTGCATCATCTCAACGCGGCGCTGCGGGCGCATACCCTGTTTCACGGGGATGTGGATTACCTGGTCCAGAACAACGAGGTCCTGATAGTCGACGAGTTCACCGGCCGCACCATGCCCGGTCGGCGCTGGTCGGACGGTCTGCACCAGGCCATCGAGGCCAAGGAAGGCGTACCGATCCAGAACGAAAACCAGACGCTGGCAACAATCACCTACCAAAACTATTTCCGCCTGTATGACAAGCTGTCCGGCATGACCGGCACCGCCGACACCGAGGCCTATGAATTCCAGCAGATCTATGGTCTTGAGGTCATCGTCATCCCGACCCACAAGGAGATGATCCGTAACGACGCGGCTGACATGGTGTTTCTCAAGGCCACCGACAAGTACCAGGCGATTCTTGAGGATATCCGCGATTGCCACAAACGCGGCCAGCCAGTGCTGGTAGGTACGGCATCGATCGAAGTATCAGAATATATCTCCGGTCTTTTGCAAAAAGAAAAGATCCCGCACCAGGTGCTGAATGCGAAATTTCACGAGAAGGAAGCGGAGATCATTGCCCAGGCCGGTCGTCCGGGCGCGGTGACGATTGCCACCAACATGGCCGGCCGCGGTACGGATATCGTGCTGGGCGGTAACCTG
>JBFGPT010000149.1:0-4766 GCA_041564575.1 Gammaproteobacteria bacterium
GCAGGTTGATATCCAGGTAGCGGTGGTTGACGGTGCGGATATCCCAGATCACGTAGCCATGTTCCGTGGTCTCTTCGACCCGACCGAATGAAGTCATACTCGCAATCATGGACCCGCCCTGTACGTGTTTTATTGTGCGTTGCTGCGCCCGAATACTACCCTCTCGTGCCGGGCAGGCAAACCGCTAATGTGAATATCTGTATAATTCCCCCTTTTACTGTCGAGGAGTGTGCCATGCGGCCAAGCGGAAGAGCAGCAGACGAACTGCGCACAATCAAACTGACCCGGAACTACACCTGCCATGCGGAAGGCTCGGTGCTGGTCGAATTCGGCAATACCCGCGTCATCTGCACGGCCAGCTTCGATACCGGCGTACCGCCGTTTCTCAAGGGCAGGGGCGAAGGCTGGGTCACGGCCGAATACGGCATGTTGCCGCGTTCGACCAATTCGCGCATGCGACGCGAGGCCAATGCCGGCAAGCAAAGTGGCCGCACCCAGGAGATCCAGCGGCTGATCGGGCGTTCACTGCGGGCCGGGCTCGATATGAAGAAACTTGGCGAGAACACCATCGTCATCGATTGCGATGTGATCCAGGCCGATGGTGGTACGCGCACCGCATCTATCACCGGCGGCTGCGTGGCGCTGGTCGATGCCCTGCGCTATGCTCTGGCGCAGCAACTTATCAGCGAGGATCCGTTGCTGGCGCATGTTGCCTCGGTCTCGGTCGGCATCCATAACGGCAGCCCGGTGCTGGATCTCGATTATGCCGAGGACTCCTCTGCCGAAACTGACATGAACGTGGTCATGAATGACCGCGGTGAATTCATCGAGGTGCAGGGCACGGCGGAGGGACATCCGTTCAGCGCGACCGAGTTGCAGGCCATGCTGGATCTCGCCGGGAAGGGCATTGATGAATTGTTTGAGCACCAGCGCGAAGCGCTGTCCGCGACCACCCCGTGACAGCAACCCGCACAGTCGTGCTTGCCAGCAATAATCCCGGCAAGATCCGGGAGATTGGCCAGATGCTGGCGCCGACCGGCATCGAACTGTTATCGCAGGCGGAATTCGATGTCCCCGAGGTCGAGGAGACCGGCCTCAGCTTCGCTGAAAACGCCTTGATCAAGGCGCGGCATGCCGCCAGTTACTGCCCGCACCCGGTGATCGCCGATGACTCCGGTATCGCCGTCGCTGCCCTGCACGGCCAGCCCGGGATCTATTCGGCCCGCTATGCCGGTCCCGGCGCCTCGGATCAACAGAACCTCGACAAGCTCATTGCAGAGATCAAGCGGCTGCCGGAAACCCGGCGCCAGGTGCAGTTTGTCTGTCTCATGGTCTGCCTGCGACATCCCGCGGATCCGGTACCGCTGATTGCCGAGGGGATCTGGGAAGGTATTGCCCTGGCCGAGACGCGCGGGGATAACGGTTTCGGTTATGACCCCATGTTCTTTCTGCCCGATTACGGATGCACCTCCGCGGAACTGGAACCGGAAGTGAAAAACCGCCTGAGTCATCGTGGCCAGGCGCTGAGAAAACTCATCGACCTGATGGCAGCGACCTGATTCAGCGGCGGTGAAACGCCCGCAGCAGGTCATGGTCTCTTAAAATACGTTACTATTAATCCAGATCAATCCATCCGGTTCGAATAACGGCTATATCTTTTTTATGCAGCGGGTGATCGTGATCTTTTGTCGACAACCGGCCAGCGGGGAATGCTAATGAGTGACGATGGTGTGAATGAGTTGGTAACGATCAGCGACATGGACCGTCTCTGGGAGCAGTTTTTCCTGCTGTTCCCGCTGGTCATCATCGGATCCCGGGAAGCGGACGGTGGCTACGACCTTGCGCCGAAGCACATGGCCATGCCGCTCAGCTGGCAAAACCACTTCGGTTTCGTATGCACACCGAGCCACGGCACCTACCGCAATATCACAGCCACTGGCGAATTCACCGTCAGTTATCCACGTCCGGACCAGACCGTCATCGCCAGTCTCTCGGCCACACCGCGTTGTGGCGACGAGCATAAAGGCATTGTCGATGCGTTACCGACATTCAAGGCCAGTCAGGTCGACGGTATCTTCATCCGCGACGCCTATCTCTATTTCGAATGCAAACTTGATCGCATCATCGATAATTTTGGCAATAACAGCCTGATCAGTGGCCAGGTCATCGCGGCGCATGTTGATAAAACAGCGCACCGGCACACCGACCGGGACGATGCCGCGATCCTGCATGACAATCCTCTGCTGGCGTATATCTATCCGGGTCGTTTCGCCCGGGTGGAGGAATCGCTGGCGTTCCCGTTTCCCGACGGCTTCAAACGCTGAGCAGGTAATTGCATGCACCGGGACCACGTTCAACCGGTACGGCACTGGTTCGAGGAAAACCTCGGCAGCATGGTGGCCCTGCTGCAGGAAATCGCGAGCATGGAAACCCCCTCGGACCGGCCGGAGACCCAGCATCCGATCATCGAGCGACTCGGCGAGTTGCTGACTGAATCCGGTTACCGCCCGCGCTGGATCAGTGGCCGGAACTCGGGCGGTCACCTGTACGCCGGTCCGCGGCAGCGCGTCCGCGGCCAGCCACTGCAATTGCTGCTCGGCCATTGCGACACGGTATGGCCGGTCGGAAAGCTCAGCGAAATGCCGGTCGTGGTCGAGGACAATGTTCTGCGCGGGCCTGGCGTGTTCGACATGAAGGCGGGCCTGGTGCAGATGATCTACGCGCTGCGGGCCCTGCGGGAACTCGATATGAGGCCGCAGGTGACGCCACTGGTGTTCATCAATTCCGACGAGGAAATCGGCAGCCGTGAATCCACCGACTATATACGCCGGCTGGCCAGGCTCGCCGACCGGGCCCTGATCATGGAGCCTTCCATGGGCCTCAGCGGTAACCTCAAGACCGCGCGCAAGGGTGTCGGTCGTTTTGTCATCACCGCCAAGGGCCGTGCGGCGCATGCCGGACTTGATCCGCAGGCCGGCGCCAGTGCCATCCTGGAACTGTCCCACGTGATCCAGAGCCTGTTTGAATTGAACGACTACGATCGTGGCGTCAGTGTTAACGTCGGGATGATCGACGGCGGTATTCGCGCCAACGTCGTTGCCCCCGAGAGCAAGGCCATCGTTGATGTACGCGTCTTGCACCAGGACGACGCCGAACGCGTGCAGGAATATATCCTCAATCTCAAGCCGACGGTGCCGGACGTCCGGCTTGAGATCGAGGGTCGCATCGGGCGGCCGCCGATGGAGAAAACCACCGCCAACCGCGCCCTGTGGGCGGTGATGCAGGACATTGCCGCCCACATGGACATTACCCTGGGCGAGGATACCGCCGGCGGTGGTTCGGATGGCAATACGACCAGCCTGTACACCGCGACGCTGGACGGCCTTGGCGCGGTGGGCGACGGCGCCCATGCCGAACATGAATTCATTTACATCAACAAACTGGCGGAACGCGGCACCCTGTTGACCCTGATGTTGCTGGCCCCGGTCCTCAACAGCAACGCACTGGGCGGCACCCGGGGGCGTGTCACGGCATGAAACCCGCGCACCGTTACATTTACACATCGCTGACCCGGATCATGGATACCGATCGGGAAGACCTGACCGTTCGCGAGATCGGCAGGGACGACTGGCGCAACGGTGACTACGTGGTCGGCGAGGTGCTGGATATGAGCGGACGCTGTCCCAATATCGAGTTGCCCAATGGCCGCATCATCGAGGTGTACCAGGGTGACCTGGTGGTCGGTGCGCTGGGCCGGCGCTCGGCCACGCTGGAGGCGGTGGGTGACTGGGAATCGATCGGCCCGGACCTGCGGTTTGAAGCGCTGACACCGGCCGGGCTGTTCGGCAAGACGGTATCGTCGTCGGTATTTCTCACGCCGCTCATGTCGCTGGTGTACCGCGGCCATGTTACGGTCAACGGCAGGGGTCTGAACATGCACGATTGCGTCGGCAAGACTGCGACGGCGAACTTCGACCTGCCGGTGATCCTGATCGTCGGCACCTCGATGTCGGCCGGTAAAACCACCACCGGCAAAAGCATCGTGCATCAACTGAAAGAACTGGGTTACCGCGTGGCCGGGGTCAAGTTTACCGGCGCGGCGCGCTATCGCGATGTGCTGACCTTCGCCGATGCCGGCGCCGATTACATTCTTGATTTCGTCGATGGCGGTTTGCCCTCGACGGTCACTGACCGGGAAGAGTTCGTGCAGGGCATGCGCGTATTGCTGGCCAAACTCGCGTCGCTGGATGTCGATGTCGTGGTGGCCGAGGCCGGCGCTTCGCCGCTGGAACCCTACAACGGCTCGGTGGCGATCGAGTTGCTGTCGGACAAGGTTCGTTACACGGTGCTCTGCGCCTCGGATCCCTATGCCGTGGCGGGTGTCGCCAGTGCCTTTGAGTTTCAACCCGACCTGGTGGCCGGTGGCGCGGCAAATACCTCGGCCGGCCGGGCGCTGGTCAAAAAGCTGACCGGCTTTAACGCGGTTAACCTGCTCGACCCGAAGGCGATGGACCAGTTACGTGACGAACTGTCCCGGGCGCTGAAAAAAACAGCAGGCATAAAGTAATTCAATGCAAACGTACGTGTCATTAGACTGATGACAATAACTCAAACCGAACCATGATCTGCAGGAACCGGTGATGGAAGTAAATCGAAGCAAACTTGAAAACGTGGAGCAATTGATCCGGGATCAAATCCTGGTCATGGGCAATGAAGCGATCCAGGCGCTCCGGGACACCGCGCTGGCTTGGGACAAGCTGGACAGC
>JBFGPT010000150.1:0-4698 GCA_041564575.1 Gammaproteobacteria bacterium
GAAGAGGAGGCCGACGGCCTGCTGGCCGTGTGTATACAACATGAAATCGATCACCTGGATGGTAAACTCTTCATCGATTACCTCTCGCCGCTGAAGCAACAACGCCTCAGAAAAAAGCTGGAGAAACAGGAAAAACAACTGGCCCAGGTCCTGTGACACCGGGACAACTTCGTTTGGCATTCGCCGGTACGCCGGACCTGGCTGCCTACGTGCTGGAGCGGCTCCTCACCGATACCGAACACGAAATCCGCATGGTGTTCACGCAACCCGACCGCCCCGCTGGCCGCGGCAGAAAACCCCGTCCAGGGCCGGTAAAACAGCTCGCCCTGAAATACGAATTGAACCTGTCGCAACCGCAATCCGGCGCCGACCTTGCTGATTCGACCGGTCTTGAACAGCTTGATGCGATGATCGTGGTTGCCTATGGCCTGATCATTCCGCCCGCGGTGCTGCAGGCGCCGGCCCTGGGTTGTATCAATATCCACACCTCGCTACTGCCCCGCTGGCGCGGCGCGGCGCCGATCCAGCGCGCCATTCAGTATGGCGATCATGAGACCGGCGTTACGCTCATGAAGATGGATGCGGGCCTGGATACCGGCCCGGTCATCGCGCAGACGCGCTGCCCTATCGCAGCCGATGAAACCGCAGGCAGCCTGCATGACAAACTGGCGGTGCTCGGTGCCGGGATACTCATCGAGACACTGCCACGTATCGCCGATGGCAGCGCCGAAGCCGTAGAGCAGGATGACACACGTGCAAACTATGCAGACAAGATCACTAAACAGGAGGCGCGAATCGACTGGCAGGAACGTGCCGATGTGCTGGAACGAACCATACGCGCCTTTAACCCGGCGCCGGTGGCGCATGCCTGCCTGAACGGACAGGAACTGCGCATCTGGGAAGCGAATTGCGACATGGACAACGGCGCATCCCGGGCGCCGGGCAAGATCATCGCGGTCGCAAACAGCGGCATTGTGGTCGCCTGCGGCAAAGGCCGATTGATCCTGAAACGCCTGCAACTGCCGGGCAAAAAACCCGTGGCTGTTGCCGAATTACTCAACGGCAGACCGGCTTTCCTGCAAACCTGACGCAGCCGGCGCCTGGAATCATCATGCAGTCACGAGCACTGGCGTGTGTAATCCTGAACAGGGTGCAGACACAGGCACGCTCTCTCAACCAGGTGCTTGAGACGGAGCTTGCCGACCAGACCGGTTCCCGTGACGGGGCCTTCATACGTGACCTGTGCTATGGCGTCATGCGCTGGTACCCGCGGCTGGATTTTATTCTGCAGACTTTGCTGGACAAACCGATCCGGAAAAAAGACATCAACCTCAAAAACCTCTGCCGGATCGGCCTCTACCAGATAGCCTACCAGCGAACACCGGATCACGGTGCCGTCTCCGCCACGGTTCAGGCCTGTAACGAGCTGGCCATGCCCTGGGCCAGGGGTCTGGTCAATGCCGTCTTGCGTAATTTCATCCGCAAAAAACAGGCACTGTTGCAACTGACCGAAGGTGATGATGAGGCCAGATACGCACACCCCGGCTGGCTGATTGACCTGATACGCCAGGACTGGCCGGCACACTGGCAGGATATCCTCGAGGCCAATAATCAGCAGGCCCCGATGATTCTGAGGACCAATGCCGTCCGTACCAGCCGCGCGGAATTACTTGAGTACATCAACCGGGCGGGGCTGGCCTGCCATACGGCAGATCATTGCGAACAGGGTCTGATACTGGACAAGGCCGTGGAAATTCATGAGATACCGGGGTTTGAACAAGGCCTCTTCAGCGTCCAGGACGGCGCCGCGCAACAGGCAGTACCGCTGCTGGACCTGGCCGATGGCCAGCGCGTGCTCGACGCCTGCGCAGCCCCTGGCGGCAAGACCTGCCATATCCTGGAATCGGCGCCGCGCCTGCGTGAAGTGGTCGCGATCGATGTGCAGCCGCAGCGACTGGCCAGGATTACCGACAACCTGAAGAGGCTGGGTCTGACCGCCACGACCCTTAATGCCGACATGACAGAACCCGGCCAGTGGTGGGACGGAGACTGCTTTGAGCGGGTGCTGCTGGACGCACCATGCACGGCGAGCGGGGTGATCCGCCGTCACCCGGATATAAAATACCTGCGCGCCCCTGCCGATATCGCGCGCATCAATTCCCTGCAGCACAAACTGCTGGATTCAGTGTGGCCGTTGCTGGCCCCCGGGGGTAAGCTGGTATATGTCACCTGCTCGGTACTCAGGCGCGAGAATGATGAAACCATTGGACGATTCCTGCAACGCACCCCCACTGCCGTGCCTGAACCAATCCGGGCAAGCTGGGGCGAGGCAACCCGGTTTGGTCGCCAGATACTGCCAGGGCAACACGAATTTGACGGTTTTTATTTTGCCAGGCTGGTCAAAGATGGTGAAAATGCCTGATACACGTACAGTTTTATTAATTTGCATGCTCGGACTGCTGTCGGTCATGCCGAACGGAGCCATGGCCAGGGGGATTTCCATCGACTGGATAAACCATGACAAGGTCAACGACAGCTATCTGTTGAACGCAAAAGTCAGTTACACGTTTTCAAATGACCTGCTGGATGCGCTGGAGCATGGTGTTGCCCTGTATTTCAATGTCATCCTCAAAACCAGCATGAAGCGGCAACTGCTGTGGGACAAGACCCTCGCAATGGATACCATCAACTACCGGCTCGAGTACCATCCCTTGAGCCAGCGTTACCTGTTAACGGAATACAACCGGCTGCTGCGTTATGATTACACCACCCTGGATGCGGCATTAACCAGCATGGGCACGATAAGTAACTACCCAATCAAGTTGGACGAAAAACTCTCGGCAGACGGCGACTACATCACCAGTGTCCGTGTCCTGCTCGACAGCAAGTCATTGCCGGCGCCCCTGCGACCCCTGAGTTATATCTCCCCGGGCTGGAAACTGTCATCCTCCTGGAAAAGCATGAAGTTAATGCCATGAAACACAAGGGCCGCCTGATCCTGCTCACCGGCATCCTGCTGTTCAGTTTCATGCTGTTGTCGCTGCAGATGATGAGCATGGCGCTGGAGGACTCGGATCGTTTCGGCAACCTGTATTCCTGGCTACTGGTCTTCAACACCCTGGGACTGATCATCCTGATCACGCTCATCGTACTCAATTTCCGGCGCCTTGCGCGGGAACTGAAAAACCGTGTACCGGGATCGCTGATGACCGTACGCATGGTCGTCATGTTTTCCATCCTTTCGGTCACACCCGTGCTGGTGCTCTATTATTTTTCCCTGGATTTTCTCATGCGGGGCATCGACAACTGGTTCGACCTGCGCGTCGAGCAGGCCCTGGATGATTCACTGGAGCTCAGCCGCCTGGCGCTTGACAACCGCATGCGGGAATTACTGAAAAAGACCAGCCGGATAGCCGATGAACTCAGGGATACCAGCGACCCGGCCTCGCCGTTCGAAATTGACGAAATGCGTTCCAGAAGCGGCGCCGAGGAACTGACCCTGTTGACGCGCCAGGGCGGTATCATCGCATCCAGCACCGGCGAGGGTCTCAGCCTGGTACCGGATCTGCCGGACGATACCATCCTGCTGCAACTGCAGCAGGGCAGCAGCTATGTCGGCCTGGACCCGGTCAGTGACAGTGGCCTGTACATCCGTGTCGTGGTCAACGTCCCGGAATCTGGCGGCAAAAACACGCGCAGGATCATCCAGGCGCTGTATCCCGTTACCGAACGCATGAGCGAGCTCGCGGCCAGCGTCCAGTCAGCCTTCGTCGACTACAAGGAACTGTCCTACCTGCGTGAACAACTCAAGATCAGCTTCATCATGATCCTGACCATGGTCCTGCTGTTTACCGTGTTCAGCGTGGTCTGGGCGGCATTCTATACCGCGAAAAGGCTGGCGGCGCCGATCAGGGATCTGGCCGAAGGTACGCGCGCGGTCGCCGACGGTGATTACACCAAGCAGTTGCCCGTGACCAGCCGTGACGAACTGGGATTCCTGGTCGCCTCGTTCAATACCATGACCGGCAAGATCTCCGAGGCCCGTGATATTGCCCATCGCAGCCAGCAGGAGGCGGAGTCGCAACGCGCCCACCTGGAAACGGTATTGACCCGCCTGACCTCGGGCGTCCTGGTGATTGGACAGGACCAGATCATACAGACGGTGAACGACAGCGCCGGCCAGATCCTCGACCTGCCCGTATCCGCGCTGCTGGACCGGAGCCTGGAGGAAATCCGCGCAAGCAATCCCTATCTCGAACACTTCGTCGATCGCATCATCGAAAATATCGTCGAAAAGCAAAAGGACTGGCGCGAACAGATCCCCGTCTTCGGGTCATCCGGCCGCCAGATACTCATGTGCAGTGGCGTGAAACTGCCGGAGGTCAACGACGGTGAGCGGGGCTATGTCATCGTCTTCGATGACATAACCGTGCTTCTGCAAGGCCAGAAAGACGCGGCCTGGAGCGAGGTGGCGCGCCGCCTGGCCCACGAAATCAAGAATCCACTGACCCCGATTCAACTCGCAGCCGAACGTGTACGGCATAAATACCTGCGCAATATGCCGCCTGAAGACGCGGAAACACTCGACCGCTTGACCAATACCATCGTACAGCAGGTCGAGACGATGAAAGATATGGTAAACAGCTTTTCAAACTATGCCCGGCCACCAACACTGGAATCCAGCCCGGCCGACATCAA
>JBFGPT010000151.1:0-4692 GCA_041564575.1 Gammaproteobacteria bacterium
CATGATTGCTGCTGGGTGAAACAGTGGCCGGAGTTGCGCGCCGCCGCGACCCGCCTGTATAAGCTGGCGGACTAGTTCGGGATCCCCGGACAGTTGTCGGTGAGTTCCCCCGTGATCTGATCGCGTATGGCGCTGCGTCCGGCATGAGAACAGGTGAAATTTGAAGCACGGGGTCTGGCAAGATTATTAAAACCGCCCGGCTGAATCTTGTTATCATCTGGCATGCTTGCAAGGGCCGTACTGGCTGTTACTGGAGTAATGACAGGCGCTTGCCCTGGCTTATAAAAATGATATCGCCCGCACCGCAATGAATACCGCACTATACACACCGGAAATCACTTCACTGCAAGCCGTTAGCCATGGCAAGGTGCGCGACATGTTCGAGGTCGACGACGAGCACCTGCTGATCGTGACCAGCGACCGTATCTCGGCCTTTGACGTGGTCTTGCCGGACCCGATCCCGGGCAAGGGCGAGGTGCTGAATTCCGTCTCCAGGTTCTGGTTCAACCGCACCCGTGGCATCGTCGATAATCACCTGTGCGATCTGATGCCGGCCGATGTTCTCAGTGACGCCGAGCTCGAGCGACACGGTGATCGCCTGGTCGTGGTGCGGCGTCTCAAGCCGTTACCGGTTGAGGCCATCGCCCGCGGCTATCTGATAGGTTCCGGCTGGAAGGATTACCAGGCCACCGGCGGACTCTGTGGCATCGCCCTGCCCGCGGGGCTTGAGCAGGCGGCGCAACTGCCCGAGCCGATATTCACGCCGTCGACCAAGGCCGAGATCGGCGGCCATGATGAAAATATCGATTTCCGGCGCTGTGTCGATCTTATCGGCCGGGATTACGCCGAGCGGATGCGCGATCTCAGCCTCAGGCTGTACACCGAGGCCGCCGCATACGCGAGTAATTGCGGTATCATCATCGCCGATACCAAGTTTGAATTCGGCCTGACGGATGACGGCGACATGGTTCTGATCGACGAGGTGTTGACGCCGGACTCCTCGCGCTTCTGGCCGGCGGATCAGTACCGGACCGGGATCAGCCCGCCGAGTTTTGACAAGCAGTATGTCCGTGACTACCTGGAAACGCTGGACTGGGACAAGACGGCGCCCGGCCCGTCATTGCCGCAGGCGGTCATCGAAAACACGGCGCGGAAATACCTTGAAGCGAAACAGCGATTAACGGGAGAACAATGATAAACAACTACAATGACCTTCTTGACGGGTTTCAGCGTTTCAAAAAGAAGTATTTCGAAGAACAACCGGAACTATACCGGCAACTGGTTACGGAGGGACAGTCACCGAAAACCCTGGTAGTTGCCTGTTGCGATTCGCGCGTGCACCCGGTGCAGATCCTGGATGCCGAGCCGGGCGATATTTTCGTGGTCAGGAATGTGGCCAACCTGGTACCGCCCAGTGTCGACGATGGCAAGACGCATGGTACCAGTGCGGCGCTTGAATTCGCGGTGGAACATCTGCAGGTGGAACACCTGGTGATCCTGGGACATGGACAGTGCGGCGGCATCAAGAGCCTGATGGAGGGTATGCACAGTTCAGAGAAATACAGGTTCATCGATCCCTGGATGCGGATTGCGAAACCCGCCAGAGACAAGGTGTTAGAGGACTATCCGGATGCGGAATTCGCCGAACTATGCCGCCGTTGCGAATCCGAATCCATCAAGGTCTCCATGCAAAACCTGTTGACCTTTCCGTGGATCAAGCAGCGGGTCGAGTCCGGCAAGCTGTCAATCCACGGCTTGTATTTCGATATCGAAAGCGGCGAGTTGCAGGAACAGTAAACCGATCAGGGGGTGATGATGCGAGGCAAGACAATATTGACGGCATTGGTATGCATGGCGCTCTGCTCCTGTTCGACTGACGAGCCCGGTGATGGCGATCATGTCTGGAAAGACCAGGTCGACACGATTGAACGGGCCAAGCAGGCCGAGCAGAAGATGCTGGATGCCGTGGAACTGCAGCGCAAGGCGATTGAGGAACAAACCGGGTCGCAGTGATCCCGCTGCACGATGACAACCCGACCGACATTCTGCCGGTACTGACGCTTGTCTTTATCGGCTTGTGCGTGCTGGTGTTCCTGTGGCAGGTCTCGCTTGGGCCCGCCGCCAACCAGCAGGCGGTCTATAGCCTGGGGGTGATCCCGGCGGTCCTGTTGGGCCAGGTCAGCCTGCCACCAGAACTGGAAGTGCTGCCGCCGGCACTGACCATCGCGACGTCAATGTTCCTGCACGGTGGTTTCATGCACCTGGCCGGCAACATGCTGTACCTGTGGATCTTCGGTAACAACGTCGAAGACGCGCTCGGACATGCCCGTTTCCTGATGTTCTATTTCCTGTGCGGCGCCGCCGCGGTTTTCGGCCAAGTGCTGCAGAACCCGTCATCCGCGATCCCCATGATAGGCGCCAGCGGGGCCATTTCCGGCGTGCTGGGCGCCTACCTGCTGTTATACCCGCATGCCCGGGTACTGGTGTTGCTGCCGCTCGGTTTTTACGCGCAACTCATCCGCCTGCCGGCCGCCTGGGTCCTGGGGTTCTGGTTTGTATTGCAGTTGATCAACTCGATGCTTTCGGATCCGGGCGCGGCGGGTGTCGCCTGGTTCGCCCATATCGGCGGCTTTATTGCCGGCATGGCACTGGTGCCCCTGATGAAACGTTCCGGCGTCAAATTGCTGCATGAACGTCATGGTTCCAGAAAATGGCGTCGCCGTTGGCGGGGATGACAGGCGGCGGGGAAAAAGACAGCCGGCCCGCAGGCCGGCCTGCTAACAATGGAGTTATGAAAAACGAGTTATTATAGGATTGTTTTTGGAAGTACTGACTTCCGGGCAACAATCGGTTAAATGCCCAACTACAAAAGCGCAATCCCCGACCCCGAGGTTTCCGGTCCCCGGGACAGTTTCAACCGCACTTCCATGCCGAATGTCGCAGCACGGTCGGCAAGGGCATATGGCATTCACTCAAACAGGTGATACTGTCAGGGTTAAAGCAGTATCGATGCCAATTCAGGAAAGTGCATATAAATCAAAGCAATAGCTCGTTTTTACACCTCCCGCTTTAACAGGAGTGTAAAGTTTGTCGACGGGCATATCCGGGTTGAGGTCTGACAACCGTCAATAAATATATATATATTTCAATTGCTTATATAAGGCCGGCAGGGTCGGCATGGGGTGTTAAGCCGACCCGGTGTAATGGCGGGATTATGTAAGAAATTTCGACAACATGCGCGGGCTGCGCTGTCGGATCAGCCAATCGCCGCTTCGCTTAGTGCGTTCATACGCTGGATCAGCAGCAGTCGGTCATCGGTATCCTCGACCCGTGACATGGCCTGGTTGAACGCCTGTACAGCCACGTTGTGCGCCTCGAGTAAATGCTCCAGTTGCTGTTTTTCCAGTTCGCTCGGCTGGCCCCACTGACGGTATTGCTCGTCCAGGTGTTGCAGCAGGCTGAAATACGCGTGCTTGCTGTCGCGCATGGATTCAAAGGCCGCGAGAACGGCTTCGGCCGCGGGCGACAGGGACGCGCCTGCCGGTGGCTTCTGGTCCATGCGCGGGCAGCCCGGTACGCGCCTCAGGCGGCCTTTTCCATGTCTTCGGAGTACTCGCCCTTGCAGGCCAGGCTGTTGCATTTTTCACGGTGTAACAGCACCTGGCGGGCCGCATCGACATTGTCCGGTTTGCCGGCCCAGGTCTTCAGGCAATCCTCCTGCAGGGCGCGGCCATAGGAAAAACTCAGAGGCCAGGGCAGGGACGCATAAGTCTTGTTCATGGCATTCAGATGCGCGGTGGCCAGGGCCGAACTCTGGCCGCCGGACAGGAACACAATGCCCGGGATAGCGGCCGGCACTGCATTCAACAGGCACTGCACGGTCTTGTCGGCAACTTCCTGTACGCCGGCCTGGACCGGACATTGTTTGCCCGAGATCACCATGTTGGTCTTGAGAATGGTATGTTCCATGGCGACATCCTGGCGGTACAGTTCATTGAACACGGTCTTGAGGGTGTGCTGGGTGACCAGGTAACACCGGTCGATATCGTTGTCGGCATCCATCAGGACCTCCGGTTCGACCATCGGCACGATGCCGGCTTCCTGGCACAGACCGGCATAACGCGCCAGGGCGTGGGCATTGGCCTCGATGCAGGCCTGGGTCGGTATGCTGTCACCGATGGTAATGACCGCGCGCCACTTCGCGAATTTTGCGCCCAGATCCCGGTACTCGGCCAGCCGCTCGCGCAGGCCGTCGAGGCCTTCGGTGACCTTTTCACCGGGATGACCGGCGAGGTCCTTGGCGCCGGCATCGACCTTGATGCCTGGCATGATGCCCTGCTCGATCAGGGCCTTGGGAAACGGTTTGCCGTCCGCGCTCGACTGGCGGATGGTTTCATCGAACAGGATCATGCCGCTGATGAACTCGCTGCCGCCCGGGGCGGTGATCAGCAGGTCACGGTAGGCCCGGCGGTTTTCCTCGGTGGATTCCAGCTTGATGGAATCGAAGCGTTTCTTGATGGTCGGAAAGCTTTCGTCGATGGCCAGTATGCCCTTGCCTCTGGCGACCATGGCGCGTGCGGTCGTTTCCAGTTCCTGACTTGACATGCTTGACCTCTGATGTGCGGATTTCCGAACGGGTTCGAGAAATTATAGGAACTGCCCCGCAGCGCCGCCAGCCCGCCGGGCAATTCC
>JBFGPT010000152.1:0-4679 GCA_041564575.1 Gammaproteobacteria bacterium
GCGAGCAGGGGATTTATTACGCCACGGCCACTATTATCGTGGCAAGCCTGATACAGGTATGCCTGTACTGGCTCTTCTACCGCCGCTGGGAAAAGATGCATATCATCACCCTGGTCGTTGTGCTCGTCTTCGGCGGCCTGACCCTGTGGCTGCACGATGAACGCTTTATCAAATGGAAACCGACCATCGTCTTCTGGATCTTCGCCGCCGTACTGTTGGGCAGCCAGTTCATCGGTAAAAAGAATATCATCCAGCGCATGATGAACATGGCGGACGAGAAGATCGTCCTGCCACCCTATGCCTGGAACAACCTGAACATGAGCTGGGTGATTTTTTTTACGGCCGTCGGCATTCTGAATCTGTATGTCGCCTTTAATTACACCACCGAATTCTGGGTCAGTTTCAAGGTCTATGGCATTACCGCCCTGAACCTGATCTTCGTCGTCGCCCAGGTATTCTACATGTACCGCTTCATGAACAACTCTGAACAAAACACACAGGAATAAGCCATGTATTACGCCATTATCAGTGAAGACGTGGAAAACAGTCTGGAAAAACGCAAGGCCGCGCGGCCGGATCATATCGCCCGCCTGGAAAACCTGCAAAACGAGGGCCGCCTGCTAACCGCGGGTCCCCATCCAAACATCGACGGCGAGGACCCCGGGCCCGCCGGATTCAGCGGCAGTCTGATCATCGCCGAGTTCGATTCGCTGGAAGCCGCCCAGGCCTGGGCCGACGCCGATCCCTACATCGCGGCAGCTGTTTACGCCAGGGTCGTCGTCAAGCCCTACAAGAAGGTCTTCTGAATGCCGGATACCGATCGCGTGGCGCGGATCCGGGCCGGCCTGCAGGCCTCACTGGCAGCGGAGCGCATCGACATCAGCGACGATTCCGCCGCCCACGCGGGGCACGCCGGCAACACCGGCGGCGGTCACTTCAGCGTGACCATCGTCTCGGATCGATTCAGCGGCAAATCCGCGCTGGAACGGCACCGCATGGTCTATGCCGCGCTTGCCGACATGATGCCGGCCGAGATCCATGCCCTCAGTATCCGCGCCATGACCCGGGAGGAAGCGTGAGCGCAGCACATTGCACCAGGCCTTTCCTCAAGTGGCCGGGCGGCAAGTATCGCCTGGCGGCCAGGATCAGCAGCCTGCTGGTGCCGGGCCGGCGTCTCATTGAGCCGTTCGTCGGCTCCGGCGCCATCTTCCTGAACAGCGATTACCCGGCGTACCTGCTTGCCGATGGTAACCCGCACCTGATCAGGCTGTTTCAAATCCTGCAATCCGAGGGCGATGGCTTCATCAACGATTGCGCGCAATTTTTTACCCCGGACAACAACCGCGAAGAGGCCTACTACCGCCTGCGCACGCAGTTTAATGAAACCGGTGACGATCACCTGCGTTCCGCCCTGTTCGTTTACCTGAACCGCCATTGCTATAACGGCCTGTGCCGCTATAACGCCAGCGGCATTTTCAACTCGCCGTTCGGGCGCTACAAGCGACCGTATTTTCCGGCACGGGAGATGCGCGCGTTTCACCAGCGTGCCGGGGCCGCGACATTTTCACCGACCCATTATTCCGAGACCCTGGCCATGGCCCGGCCCGGTGACGTGGTGTATTGCGATCCGCCCTACATGCCGCTGAGTCCGACTGCCAGTTTTACCGATTACTTCGCCGGAGGATTTTCGAAACAGGATCAGATCGACCTGGCCGATCAGGCTGGCCGGCTGGCGCGCCGTGGCATCCAGGTGGTCATCTCGAACCACAACACGCCCTTTACCCGTGATCTCTATGTCGATGCCGGCGCCCGGATGCGCCGCTTCAAGGTGCAAAGAAACATCAGTTGCGTTGCCGGCGGTCGTCACAAGGTGGGCGAGTTGCTGGCCGTGTTCGGATAGGCGGGCCTGCATGAGCGGAACACTGGATCTTTGCCAGAACCTTATCGCCCGGGCCTCGGTCACCCCCGAGGACGCCGGCTGCCAGGCGCTCATCGCCGAACGCCTTGCCGCGGTCGGATTTACCTGCGAAACGCTGCAATTCGGTGAGGTTACCAACCTCTGGGCCACGCATGGGGCGGGGCATCCGGTGCTGGCCTTTCTCGGGCATACCGATGTGGTGCCGCCCGGCCCGCTGGAAGACTGGACATCCGATCCGTTCAGCCCGGAGATCCGTGACGGCCTGCTGTACGGACGCGGCGCGGCGGATATGAAGGGCAGTATCGCGGCCATGGTCACCGCGCTGGAACGCTTCGCCGGAAATTATCCCGATCACCAGGGCACGCTCGCCCTGCTGCTTACCAGCGACGAGGAAGGCGTGGCCATCGACGGTATCCGGCGTGTCATGGACACCTTCGCCGGCCGGCCGCAGAAGATCGACTGGTGCCTGGTCGGTGAACCTTCAAGCAATGAACGCCTGGGCGATCTGATCCGGATCGGCCGTCGCGGCTCACTGGGGGCCAGTCTGACCGTGCAAGGCATACAGGGCCATGTCGCCTTCCAGGACCTGGCGGACAACCCGGTGCATGCCGCCTGTGGCGCACTGCAGGAACTGTGTCAACAGGAATGGGACCGGGGCAACGAGCATTACCCGGCCACCAGTTTCCAGATCACCAACATCCATGCCGGCACCGGGGCGGACAACGTCATACCGGGAAAACTCGAGGTGCTGTTTAATTTCCGATTTTGCACGGAAAGCACCGAGGCGGGATTAAAACAACGGGTCCATGAGATCCTGGAGCGCCACGGACTCAATTACTCTATCGACTGGCGCCTCTCCGGCGAACCGTTCCTGACGCGTTCGGGCGCTCTGCTGGAGGCGGTCAGGATATCGATCCGGGAAGTCTGTGACATCGAGACGCAGCTTTCGACCGGCGGCGGCACCTCCGACGGTCGTTTCGTCGCCCCGACCGGTGCCGAGGTCATTGAACTGGGGCCCCTGAACGCGACCATTCACAAGCTGGACGAGTGCGTCCCGGTACAGGACCTGGAGACACTGACGGCGTTGTATGAGAACATAATCAAAAAACTATACCCTTGAGAACATGCGCCAACTCGAACTCTTCATAGAAAAAATCCTGTTCGCCAGCCGCTGGCTGCTGGCGCCTATTTACCTTGGCCTGTCGCTGGCGGTGCTGGCACTCGGCGTCAAATTTTTCCAGGAGCTTTACCACATCTCTCATGAACTGATCGCCATGAAGGAAGCGGACCTGATCCTGATGACGCTGAGCCTCATTGACATGGCCCTGGTCGGCGCCCTGATCGTCATGGTCATGTTCAGCGGTTATGAAAACTTTGTGTCACGTATCGACGTCGGTGAGGACACCGACAAGCTCGACTGGCTGGGCAAACTGGACGCAAATACGCTGAAGCTCAAGGTAGCCGCCTCGATCGTGGCCATCTCCTCCATTCACCTGTTACGCATTTTTATGGAGACCCCGAAGATCTTCGACCAGCACGGCGTCGAGGTCGCCAACGCAAAACTGCTCTGGTATACCGTCATACACCTGACCTTCGTGATCTCCGCCCTGCTGCTGGCGGTGCTGGACAAGATAGCCTTCGCCAGTCATCGCGATCACTGATCCTGCTCTAGCGACTACCCGGTCGCGCCGTATGGAGCCCGCCGGTTGTCCACCTACAACCCTGTCATGGCCATAACTGGCACATAAACAATTCCCACGCCCGGCCGATAACCCCCTGTGAAACATGACGGAGGGTTTATGACAAAAACTAGCGGCACGGAACTACCTGTCGACACAAGCCTGTTCGAGCACCTGGCCACCGGGGTTGTTCTCACCGACGAAAATGAAAATATTATCTGGGTCAATGACTGTTTCCTGGAACTCATGGCGGCGGAACGCAACAGCGTGCTCGGGGCGCCCTTCGCCACCCTGTTGGAAGCCAATATCCTGGCAACCGTCAGGGAACCGCAGGTCTGCCGTTACACAACCAGGAATGACCGGGATGAAAAACTGTGGCTGCAAAGCATCAGCCAGGATCTCGACGCGGGAAACGCACAGTATACCTTGCGTATCCTGATCGACATTACCGAGTTCCAGCACCGCCAGAATATACGCGCCCTGGTCAATACCGGTATCGACGCCACGCGCCTGGACCAGGCCAGCGGCGTGCTGAACCGGCGCAGTATCGTGCAGGAACTCAGTGAGGAAATCTCCAGGTCTCGGCGCTATGGCAATCCCCTGAGCGCAATCCTGCTGTTTTATCCGCTGTCGTCGGGCATGGAGCACAAGGGCAAAACAGCGCTGTTGCAATCCGTCACGACCTGCCTCAACGGCCAGTTACGCTGGGTCGATAAACTCGGCCGGCTGGACGAAGATGAACTCCTGATTGTCCTGCCGGAATCCGACCTCACCGCAGCCCACCAGACCTGGGACAAGATCAACACCGCCTTGCAGGAAATGACCGTGAGACGCGAACAACTCGGTAATGATTATGCCGCGGCGATCACTGCCTGGCAGAAAAACGACACCCAGGAGACCCTGCAACAACGGCTGCATGGCATGTTGATAGAAAAAAAGGTGGCCTGACAGATAAAAAAAACGGGGCCAGGCCCCGTTTTTTAATACCACTTTTTGTTAGTTTGAGCTTACGCCTTCTTGGCGTCGTCAAACTGCTCTTCTTCCGTGGACCCGGTCAGGGCCGTGACGGAAGACTGGCCACC
>JBFGPT010000153.1:0-4667 GCA_041564575.1 Gammaproteobacteria bacterium
ACCACCTGTTCACCGTCGGCATGCCGCTCGCGGGCGAGCTTGACTTTATGTATGCCACCATGTCCATCGCGGTGCCGACCGGCGTCAAGATTTTCAACTGGGTCGCGACCATGTGGAAGGGTTCCATGACCTTCGAAACGCCGATGCTGTTCAGCTTGGCTTTCGTGATCCTGTTTTCCATCGGTGGGTTCTCCGGCCTTATGTTGGGAATCACCCCGGCGGACTTCCAGTATCACGACACCTATTTTGTCGTGGCCCACTTCCATTACGTGCTGGTGACCGGCGCCGTGTTTGCGTTGTTCGCGGCTGTTTATTACTGGCTGCCGAAGTGGACCGGACACATGTATGACGAAAAACTGGGCAAACTGCATTTCTGGATCTCGGTTATCAGCGTTAACGTCCTGTTCTTCCCGCAACACTTTGTTGGCCTGGCCGGCATGCCGCGGCGTATCCCGGATTACAATATCCAGTTCGCGGAATGGAACATGATCTCCAGTCTCGGCGGCTTTGTTTTCGGCATCAGCCAGCTGCTGTTTGTCTGGGTGGTTATCAAGTGCGTGCGTGGCGGCGAGAAGGCCGCGGATCAGGCCTGGGAGGGCGCGCACGGACTGGAGTGGACGCTGTCCTCACCGCCACCGTTCCATAGTTTCACCACCCCGCCACAGGTCACGGATGCCACCGCGCATTCATGAGCATGGACGAGCAACAGGACAAAAACGATACCCGCGCGCGCGATGCCGCCAATATCCGCCTGGCGGTGGGTCTGGGCCTGTTTGCCTTTGCTCTCTACGCGGGTTACATACTGAAGCACGTGCTGGACTAGATGTCTGAGCAAGCAGTCAAGCGTACGAGCAAGAAGCTGGCACTGCTGACTGTCGCCATGTTCGGTTTCGGCTATTTGCTGGTGCCGATCTATGACGTGTTTTGTGACATCACCGGCCTGAACGGCAAGACCGGCCAGATCGATGTCACCGAAGTCGATGCCGGGGCGGTTGATTATGATCGGCTGGTGACCGTTGAGCTTGATACCAATCTCAGGGATCTGCCCTGGGATTTCGTGGTCAGGGATCGCAAGATCAGGGTGCATCCAGGTGAAATCGGCGAAGCGGTATTCAGGGTCCGCAACAATTCTGACCGCGACGTTGTCGGACGCGCGATCCCCAGTGTCGCGCCGACCCAGGCCGCGGTGTATTTCGACAAGACGGAGTGCTTCTGTTTCGAAGAGCAACTGATCAAGCCGGGCGAGGAGAAGGAAATGGTGGTGCGTTTCGTTGTTAACACCAGCCTGCCACAAAGGTTTGCCTCGCTGGTGCTGTCATACACTTTTTTCCAGGTGCCGAACGGCAATACAGCGAACATGGAAAAGCCCGGGGACGATCCGAGAACATAAACAGGCCGCAGCAATATACAAACAAATCAAGATCAATAAACGAGGTTAAGACATGTCAACTTCACACGGGGAATACTTCATACCAGAGCCAAGCCGCTGGCCGATTGTCGGCTCAGTGGCGCTATTCATTTTCTTTGTTGGTTTCGCGTCGGTCTTGAACGGGGCCAGCGCTGGCACGGTCATTCTTATCGTCGGCACACTTGCAGTCATTTACATGTTTTACGGATGGTTCTCCGATGTCATCGACGAAAGCCTGGCCGGCAACTATAACAAGCAGGTCGATATCAGTTTCCGCTGGGGCATGGGCTGGTTCATCCTGTCCGAGGTCATGTTTTTTGCCGCCTTTTTCGGCGCCTTGTACTATGCCCGCGTCCTGTCGGTGCCGTGGCTGTCGGGCGAAGGGTCGGGTTTTGTCACCAACCAGTTCCTGTGGCCGGAGTTCGTCGCCAGTTGGCCGCTGAACGTCATGCCGGACAGCAGCAGTTTCAGCCGGTTTGAAGAGATCATTCCCTGGAACGAGATCCCGCTATTAAATACCATCATTTTGTTGACCAGCGGCGCGACGGTCACCTTTGCCCACTGGGCGCTGAAGAAGCGTAATAACAAGGCCCTGTGCTGGTGGTTGTTTGCTACTGTTGCGCTGGGTTTTATTTTCGTTTCCCTGCAGTCATACGAGTATGTGCACGCCTACGATGATCTCAACCTGAAACTCGACTCCGGCATATATGGCTCGACGTTTTTCATGCTGACCGGATTTCACGGCTTTCATGTCACCATGGGCGCAACCATGCTGACTATCATCCTCATTCGGGCGATGAAGGGCCACTTTACCCCGGAGAACCATTTCGCATTTGAAGGGGTCGCCTGGTACTGGCACTTCGTCGACGTGGTCTGGCTGGGCCTGTTTATCTTCGTTTACTGGTTGTAGTCAAAGGTCTTCCGGGCTGCCGAAGCCAGGCCGCTGATTTTCGGGAGCCTGTAGCAGGGAGTGACAATCGACGGGTTTCCAGGCGGAGTCCGTTTTATTCCACCGTTGATCCAGCTTCGACCGGAACCGGATGTGTCGGCATGATCCCGTGCGGCCTGATCCAGCCGAGCTTGAAACCTACCAGCAGTAGCAGGAAGAGAAAAATCGACAGGGCAATGCGCAGGGTCAGTGACTTGGCCATGCGATCTCCCTCACCCTTGTCCTTGATCAGAAAAAACATGCCGCTGGCCAGCGATACAAGAATGATGATCAACAGTACGATGACTGTCAGCTTGAATATAAAGGGCGCGGTCATTTTCGTTATGATTCAAATTTCAGGCATTATATCCCGGTTCCGGTGCAGATTATTGCATCATGGCGGGCCTGGTTTGTTTGGAGGCCGATGACACGCATCAGTTTCAGTCCGGGTCTCTGGCCGACGCTGGCGGCGCTGCTGGTTTTCCCGGTATCTATTATGCTGGGCCTCTGGCAGCTGGATCGGGCCGAGCAGAAGAGCGCGCTGCACCGTGAGTATCGTGAGCGTGAATCCATGCCGGCCGTTTTGCTGAATGCCGCTTCAACCGGCGAGCGGCTGGATGCGTGGACCTGGCGCCAGGCCGAGGCCCGCGGCAGGTTTGATGAAAACGTGCAGATCCTGCTGGACAATCAGACCGTCAACGGCGTCGCGGGTTATTATGTGTATTCGCCGTATCTGGTTGACGGGCAGGATTTCTGGTTGCTGGTCAACCGCGGCTGGCTGGCGGCCGGCCCGGATCGGATGCGGACGCCGTCCCTGATACACAGCGATGAAACAGTAATGATCAAGGGCGTTTTGAAACCCGAACCTTCCACCGGCATGCTTCTGGCGGAACATGCGCCGGAACAGCTGACTGAGCATGTTATTCGGGTACAGCGGCTCTCGATCAACGAACTGTCGATCGTGCTGAACAGGCCATTGGCGCCCGTAATTTTCAGAATGCACGCGGGCGATGAATACGGCTATCGTCGCGACTGGAAGAGCCCGGGATCGGGCGAGAACAAACACCGGGCCTACGCCTTTCAGTGGTTCTCTTTTGCTGCATTATTGCTGTTTATCTACATAGTTTTGAATATCAGGAAGACTGACAAGAACCATGACTGACAAAAGAAATAACCGGTTTACCCTCCTGCTGTTATTCACGGCGTTTCTCGTGCCCCCGGTGCTGGCCTGGTATCTGCTGAATTTTACTGATGTAGCGCAGAACCGGGACAAGGCCCACCATGGGGATTTGATTCACCCGGCGCGGCCATTGCCGGACCACGCCCTGGCCGATCTGCAGTCAGACAGTGGCGGGCGGTTGCACGGTAAGTGGAGCCTGCTTTACCACCACAGTGGCGCCTGTCAGGACGCGTGCGTCGGGAAGCTCTACAAATTGCGCCAGTTGCAACTGGCGACGGGCAAATATTCTCTGCGGGTGCAACGGGTCATGGTGATCCGAAAACAGGATGCCGATGCCCTGCGGAGCAAGCTCGACGATTTCGCCGGGCAGCGGTTTTTGTTCACAGAAGACATTACCCCGGGTTTCAGTGCCGCATTCGACCTCAGCCCGGGTACTGAAACAAGCGAACATGAACGGCTGTATCTTATCGATCCGTTGGGCAATCTGATGATGAGTTATGGTCCGGAGGTCGACCCACGGGGCATCATCGAGGACCTGCAGCGGCTCATCAAGAATTCGAGGATTGGGTGAAATGGCAGGGCGATTAGATTATTTCGTCTTATTGACCCGGGCCAGCGTGGCCCTGGCCCTGTGCGTCATCGTGCTGGGCGCCTATGTGCGTCTGTCTGACGCCGGCCTCGGCTGTCCCGATTGGCCCGGTTGCTACGGCGAGATGCTGGTACCGCAAGAGGCAGTGGCCGTGACTAAAGCCAACGAGGCCTATCCGGAACGGCCACTGGAAACGGGCAAGGCCTGGAAGGAAATGATCCATCGATACCTGGCCGGTCTGCTGGGCCTGTGTATTCTCGGGCTCGCGGTGCTGGCCCTGAAGCAGCGTCACCAGCCGGGCCAGCCTTTGCGGCTGCCCCTGTTTATCCTCGGGCTGGTGATATTCCAGGCCCTGCTGGGCATGTGGACGGTCACGCTACTGTTGAAACCACTGGTCGTGGTGGCACACCTGCTCGGCGGCATGACGATCCTGTTGTTACTCTGGTGGATGCTGCTTGGTCTGCCGGCGCGGCCGCCCGCGCCGTCCCCTCGGCATCCGCTATGGCCCTGGGCCGGGCTCGCGTTGCTGGTTTTGTATGCGCAGATTTTTCTTGGCGGCTGG
>JBFGPT010000154.1:0-4660 GCA_041564575.1 Gammaproteobacteria bacterium
GCTCACGCGGAGGCTATCCTGAAGAAACTGGAACTGCCGTACCGCGTCGTTACCCTGTGCGGCGGTGACCTCGGTTTCTCCGCCGCCAAGACCTACGATATCGAAGTGTGGCTGCCGGGGCAGAAACGCTACCGCGAGATTTCCTCATGCAGTAACTTCGAGGACTTCCAGGCCAGGCGCATGATGGCGCGCTGGCGCAATGCCGCGACCGGCAAGCCGGAGTTGTTACATACCCTGAACGGTTCCGGTCTGGCCGTCGGCCGTACCATGATCGCGGTCATGGAAAACTACCAAAATGAAGATGGAAGTATTACGGTACCCAGTGCGCTTAAGTCGTACATGAATGGCATCGACAGGATTTAGTCCGGGCTTACACTCATATCATCAAGACATAATATAAAAAGGGGCGGGATGAACTTCATCCCGCCCCTTTGCTTTTCAGGGACATTAACAGCGTCTTTGCTGCCTATGGCAAGGACTTGAACACTGCCTCCAGGCTGTCTTTGGCGTCACCGAACAACATGCGCGTGTTCTCCTTGAAGAACAGCGGATTGTCCACGCCGGCATAACCACTGGCCATGCTGCGTTTGAGCACGATGGTTGTCTTGCTTTTCCAGCACTCCAGCACCGGCATGCCGGCGATCGGGCTGTTCGGGTCTTCCAGCGCGGATGGATTCACAATGTCGTTGGCGCCGATGACGATGGCGACATCGACATTCGGAAAATCGTCGTTGACCTCATCCATTTCAAAGACGATGTCATAGGGCACATGCGCCTCGGCCAACAAAACGTTCATGTGTCCGGGCATGCGGCCGGCGACCGGGTGGATGCCGAAACGCACGTTGACGCCATGGTCGCGCAGGTGCTTGGTGATGTCGTTGACCATGTGCTGAGCCTGGGCGACGGCCATGCCATAACCCGGGATGATCATGACTTCCCTGGCATTGGCCAGCAGGGTCGCGGTTTCCTCGGCGTCGATGGGGATCACCTCGCCCTGTTCGGCATCACCAGCCGCCGCCGCGGTGCTGGTACCGGTACCGAAACCACCGGCGATCACACTGATAAAATTGCGGTTCATGGCGCGGCACATGATGTAACTGAGGATGGCACCGCTGCTACCGACCAGTGCGCCGACCACGATCAGGAGATCGTTGGACAGCATGAAGCCTGTGGCCGAGGCCGCCCAGCCGGAATAACTGTTGAGCATTGACACCACCACCGGCATGTCGGCGCCGCCGATAGCCATGACCATGTGCACACCGAAGGCAAGGGCGATGACGGTCATGGCCAGTAGCTGCCAGGTGCCGGCACCGTGTTCTGCGGCATCAAGAAACGAATTGCCGAGCCAGATAGCCAGCAGCAACAGGGCGAGGTTGAGCCAGTGGCGCGCCGGCAGCAACATGGGTTTGCCGTCGATCCGGCCGCTGAGCTTACCGAAGGCAATCACGGAACCGGAGAAGGTGACCGCACCGATGAGTATGCCGATATAGATCTCGACCTCGTGAATGACCTTCTCCACGCCAACAAGATGACTTTCGCCCATGAAGTTGACATAGCCGACGAGTACCGCGGCAAGACCCACCAGGCTGTGCAGGATCGCGACCAGTTCCGGCATCTGCGTCATCTCGACCTTCTTTGCCAGGATGATACCGACGCTGCCGCCAATCAGCATGGCGATGATGATCAGGGCATAGCTGCCGGCGCCGACGACTTCCGGCCCGAGGACCGTTGCCAGCACGGCGATGGTCATGCCGATCATGCCGTACAGATTGCCGCGGCGGGAGGTTTCCTGGTGGCTGAGGCCGCCCAGTGTCAGGATAAATAAAATGGTTGCGCCTATATAGGAAACGGTTACGAGTCCATAAGTCATGCTGTCGTCTCCTATTTATGAAACATCTGCAACATGCGGCGGGTCACTGCGAAACCGCCGGCGATGTTGATGCTGGTGATGAGCGTTGCAAAGAAGGCTATCGCGGTCAGAAACCAGCCGGGTGATGAGATCTGGATCAGGGCGCCAATGATGATGATACTGCTGACGGCATTGGTCACGCTCATCAACGGCGTATGCAGCGACGGGGTGACATTCCAGACCACCATGTAACCGACGAAGCAGGCCAGCACGAACACGGTAAAGTGCTGCAGGAACGACGGTGGTGCGCCTGAACCGATGACGTAGAAGATGCCCGCACCGGCCAGCAGCAGGATCATTGATTTCACCATGGGCGGCAGCAGGGGTTTCTTTTCCTTGATAACGGCGGGCGTTGCCTTGTCCGCGGAAGGTTTTGGCGGTGCTGCTGACAGTTTCGGGGGCGGTGGCGGCCAGGTGATCTCGCCGTCCTTGATCACCGTGGTGCCGCGAATCACCTCGTCTTCCATATCGATGTTGATCTGGCCGTTTTTCTCCGGTGTCAGATCACTCAGCAAATGCCTGAGATTGGTCGAGTACAGCTGGCTGGACTGGGTCGGCAACCGGCTCGGCAGGTCGGTATAACCGATCAGGGTTACGCCGTGCCGGTGCGAGACCTTGCCGGCCTTGGTCAGTTTGCAGTTGCCGCCCTGTTCGGCGGCGAGGTCGACGATCACGCTGCCGGGGGTCATGCTTTTTACCATGGCCTCGGTAATGAGTTCCGGTGCCGGCTTGCCCGGGATCAGGGCCGTGGTGATGATGATGTCCACCTCTTTGGCCTGTTCAGCGAACAGCGCCATTTCAGCCTCGATAAATTCCTTGCTCATGACCTTGGCATAACCGCCTTCGCCCGAACCTTCTTCCTCGAATTCCAGCAGCAGGAATTCAGCGCCCATGCTTTCGACCTGTTCCTTGACCTCGGGACGCGTGTCAAAAGAGCGAACGATGGCGCCCAGGCTGTTGGCGGTGCCGATGGCGGCCAGGCCGGCGACCCCGGCGCCGATGACCAGGACCTTGGCCGGCGGGATCTTGCCGGCGGCCGTGACCTGGCCGGTAAAAAACCGTCCGAAATGCTGGGAGGCCTCGATTACCGCACGGTAACCGGCGATATTGGCCATGGAACTCAGGGCGTCTAGTTTTTGCGCGCGAGAGATGCGGGGGACGGAATCCATGGCCAGGACGTTGATCTTTTTCGCCGCCAGCTTCTGCATCAGGTCCTCGTTCTGCGCCGGCCAGATGAAGCTCATCAGTGCCTGACCCGCCTTGAAACGATCAACTTCTTCGTCCTTGGGGGCGTTGACCTTCATGATGATGTCGCTGCTCCAGACCGTGTCGATATCAACGACCTCGACCCCGGCCTCCTGGTAGGCCGTATCTGAGAAATTCGCCGAATTACCCGCGCCCGATTCGATGCACAGCTCAAAGCCAAGTTTCTGGATTTGCATGGCGCTTTCCGGCGTCAAGGCAACCCGCTTTTCTCCGGGATGGATCTCCCCGGGAATGCCAATCTTCATCTGGTGTTCCCCCGATAAGTTAAGGATTTACTTAAGTTTTTTATTGTTCCCGACGTTTATTTTGAAAATACTCTGAAGGGCTGAAATGCTAGCATGAAAGCCGCATATCGCATACCTCTAGTTGCGCGGTTCCCTGGCGCATAAAAAACCCCGGACATGCCGGGGTTTTTTCGGTGACATTTAATCTGCCGTCATCAGTCATCGCCAAAGGCACCCAGCAGGTGCAACAGGCTGGTGAACAGGTTATAGATGGCGATGTACAGGCCCACCGTGGCGAGAATGTAGTTGGTCTCTCCGCCATGCACCATCTCGCTGGTCTGGTACAGGATGAACCCGGCCATCAGCATGATGAACACCGCGGAGACCGCCAGTGACAGGGCCGGCAGGCTGAAAATCAGGGCACCGATGCCAGCCAGGAAGGCGACCAGGATACCGGTAAACAGGTAGCCGGCCAGGAAGCTGAAATTCTTGCGCGTTGTCAGGGCATAGCCGGACAGGCCAAGGAAGATCACGCCGGTACCGCCCATCGCGGTCATCACGGTCTGGGCGCCGTTCGGCATGGACAGGTAGTAGCTCAGTATCGGACCGAGTCCAAAACCGAGCAGACCGGTCACGGCAAAGGTGACCCACAAGCCTGCGGCCGAGTTGGCCATGCGCGGCAATACAAACCAGAGCAGGCCCAGCGCGGCCAGCGAGCAGAACAGGCTGGCGCCCATCGGCAGCCGTATCGCCATGGAGACACCGGCCATGATGGCGCTGAAGATCAACGTCATCGACAGCAGTATGTAGGTATTCCTGATCAGCTTGTTGGTCGCCAGTACGGATTCCGGCGACTGGGCAATGACGTAGTCACGATTCATCGATTCATAACCTCCAGGTTCACGAATTGTTTAACAATGTAAGGTCTATGACCCTGAATATCAAGGATCATTCCCCATTCTGGCGGGGTGCCGTGTTCTCCCTGTAAAGACAGGCTCTGCATCTTCACGCGCCATAATCATTCCTGTATGCTCTCGCTTCCGCGAATCCGGGCCATATCGGTGGGGTAAATATTTCGTCATATTCACGAATTTACCGGATACGGAGGGGTGGCAGAGCGGTTGAATGCACCGGTCTTGACAACCGGCAAGTCCTAACTGGCTTCGTGGGTTCGAATCCCACCCCCTCCGCCATTCTTTTGAATTTTTCCCCGTCATCACTTTCCAGTTGTTATCCAAATCACCTGGGGAATTCGAACCCC
>JBFGPT010000155.1:0-4634 GCA_041564575.1 Gammaproteobacteria bacterium
CGATAATCGTAGGTAACCTGCAGTTTGGCCCGGATTCTCACGCGCTGGACCTGATGGCGGCCTACGAAGAGGAGAAGGCTAAGTTCATATTTAACAGCGAGGTCAAGGAAATATACTTAGGCTATACATGTAATATGATCGTGCGCAAGAAGGTCTTCGACGATCTGGGTCCGTTCGCGCCAGTCTACCGCAACTCCGACGTCGTAATGGTACGCAAGGTGATCGATGCCTACGGGTGTGGTTCGGTCTGCTATTCGAAGGATGTGAGTGTCCGGCGGCTGGAGGTGACCCGCCTGTGGGACTACTTCACCAAACAATCAGTCTACGGGAGGGACTTCAACCGCTACGGTGATATCGCAACCGCACGCCCACTGAATTTCGTCGAACGAATGAAAATCCTGCGAATCATGATTCGCAAGCACAGGTACTCAATAATTACCGCGGTGTACCTGGTTGCGTTACTGGTTACAGGGGCACTAATCTATGAAATGTCGCGCCTATTCACCCGAACCGGAAAAGACGCGTAGCACAGCTATCATCATGGCAACTTTATCCGGGAAGTTTGATAATTTTCCGCCATCTATGCTACATCCTTCTACCGGCAGTTAACTTGTGATTCAAGGCCGGAATCCCTGTTGGAGAATTTTTCCGTTAATGACAGGGTTGGCGGGTGCTACTGATTCGGAAATCATGTTGTATTATACAGAAATACCTTTTCAAAAATAAGCCGGAAGAATCAGCCTCGTGAATACCGGGACACCGGAATTATCCATCATCATAGCCACGCACAATGCTTCTCAAGTTATCGAGGCATGCCTGTCAACACTGTACAAACAAAAACTGATCGACAAGGCTGAAATAATCATTGCCGACAGTTCGTCCGACGGCACGGATAAGTTAATTTCGGAAAGTTTTCCCGACGTTGAACTGCTGCATTTCCCCGAGCCGTTAACACTGCCCCGTTTGCGGGGACAGGCGCTCGCAAAAGCCCGCGGCGGTATCGCCGCCATCCTTGATCCTTTCTCGGTCGTCGGCGAAAACTGGTGTTCCGAGTTATTGCGGGTGCATGCGGAGCGGCCGGAATTTGCGATCGGTGGGGCTGTTGAGTTGTACAGGTCCGATGAGCGCAGTCTGGTCGACTGGTGTAATTACATCAATGAATACGGCGGGTTCATCCCGCCCCTGGAAGAAGGCGTAGTTGATATCCTGCCCGGCAGCAATATTTCCTACAAGCGACAGGCGCTTCCGGAACCGGATTCACTGAGGGAAAAAGGTTTCTGGAAGGCGTTCGTCAACTGGAAGCTTGAAGCCGGAAATCATCCACTGTGGCTGGCGCCGGCTGTCACGGTTTACCTGAATAAACCGGTTTCCTTTCCGGAGTTTTTCCGTTCGCGCTTCGATCATGGCCGCTGTTATGCCGCCATGCGGGTTGCGGACCAGCCGGCATCAACCAGGTATTTCAGGGCGCTGACCACACCGCTGTTACCCCTGCTGTTTCACTGGCGGCTGGCGCGGAGTTACTGGCCCAAGCGGCGGCACCGTAAGGAGTTCATACTGACATCTCCACTGATGTTTCTGCTGAATATCAGCTGGGCCTTCGGTGAATTAAGGGGATATCTTTCCGGTCCGGGACAAAGTTGCAGCAAGCTGTTTTATTGACGAACCTGGCATCGACAGATATGAAACTTTCAGTCATTGTCATTTCCATTTATTCGATCAACGTTCTGCAACGCTGTATCACCGCGCTGAAAAATCTGCCGGGGCAGGATGAAATGGAAATCATCGTGGTCCGCAACGAAGACCGGATCGACACTGAATATACAGAAATCAAAACACGGTTCGATGGTATTCACTGGATCGTAACTCCGGTTGGCTGCACGGTGCCGGACATGCGCTGGCGGGCGATAACTGCAAGCTGTGGTGACATCGTGGCCCTGCTCGAGGACGACTGCCGCGTCGACGAACACTGGAAAACCGCGCTGCTCAATGCACATGAAGAGGACTGCATCGCCGTCGGCGGTGCCGTGGAGCCCGGCAACTACACCCGGGGGCTGGACTGGTCCGTTTATTTTTGTGAGTTCGTGCGCTTCATGCTGCCATTTCCACAACACGGCACCGATGCCCTGGCTGGTAACAACGTTTCCTACAAGCGTGTACCACTGCTGGATTCCACGGGAGACCTTTCCGATTCAGGTTTCTACGATGTGTTCATTCACGGGCAACTCGGCAAGGCTGGACACCACCTGAAATCCGATTCGTCCGTAATCGTCTCCAACATCAATTCCTGGGCGTGGCGGCATGTGCTGAACGTGCCGTTCAATCACGGCCGCGGCTTTGCCGCGATGCGCGTTGAACAGGGAACCCTCTGGCAAAGGCTGCTATATGCATTCGCTACCCCGTTGTTACCCGTGCTTCAGGTCAGTCGGATATTCGTCCACGTAACAGGACGCAGGCGACATGTCCTGGAGTTCTTTCTATCCCTGCCCTGGACCACCCTGTTCTGTATCAGTTGGTCGGCGGGAGAGTTCATCGGATACCTGGCAGGTCCCGGCGACAGCCTGCAGCAATGGCATTAAAACGGGAACCTTGTCGACATCTTTTATTCCGCTGTAAAAAACAACTCTGCCGCAAAAAAAATCCGCAATCGTTTGCCCGTTCTTGACCACACTGGCGGCTTCCTTATTTCTTCATATATTTTAACAAGTTACCGTTATTATAAATTCAAAATTTCAGTTTAAAGTACAGCGTTGATTTACGTGTTAAACTTGGTTTACGGAAATTGTTATCAAAGGTAACGATAAATGAATTTGCTTGACCGGGTCGTACGCCACGCGCGTATCAGTTCGAAAAACTACATGGATCTGCCCAGTCCGCCCTTCCTCGTATTGTTCATCAATTCCATCTGCAACATGAAGTGCGAACATTGTTTCTACTGGACCAGCCTGAACAAGAAGGATGACCTGAGCAAGGAAGAAATTTTCGCCCTGTCACGCTCTCTCGGTAAAATCGAGAACCTCAACCTGTCAGGCGGCGAGCCCTTCCTGCGCAAGGAATTCGCCGAGATCTGCCGTCACTTCATTCGGGAAAACGGCGTGCGCCAGATTTATGTGCCTACCAATGGTTATTTCACCGACAAGATGATCAAGCAGATCTCCGGGACACTGGAGGAAAAGGACCTGGAATTGTTCGTGGTCGAAATCTCGCTGGACGGCATGCCCGAATTTCATGATGAATTCCGGGTCACCAAAAATGCCTTTGCCAAGGCCATGGAGAGTTACGATGCCCTGGTAGAACTGCAAAAAAGCGACCCACGCCTGCATATTCATACGATTTCCACCGCGACGGACAGGAACATGGATGAAATCAAGCGCCTGACCACCTACCTGTTCGAGCGTTGCCCAAAGATTGAGCATCACAACCTGGCCATTATCCGCGGTGATCGAAAGGATCCCTCACTGCAGGGCCCGGTGCTGGAACAATACGAACAACTCTATGATTACATCCAGCGCCTGTGGAGTTCACGTGAAACAGGCCGCTACGGTTCGATTGTCGAACCCATGCTCCAGAACACCAAGGTCAGGACAATCCGTGAAGAAAGGCAGGTCGTTCCCTGCACCGCGGGCCGCCTGAGTATGGTGGTCTATGCCAACGGCGATGTCGGAGCATGCGAAATCCACAAGCCTATTGGCAACCTGCGTGACAAGTCGTTCTGGGAAATCTGGAAATCGGAAGAGGCAAATCACCTTCGTGGATGTATTAAAAAAGGGGAATGTTATTGCACGACAGAGGTCTTCATGTGGCCCAGCATCGTCTACCAGCCACTGCCCCTGGTCCAAAGCATGTTGTCTGCCAAGGTCTGGCAAAAAACGAAACCGTTGAATGCCGCGGAGAAGGTGGATTATTACCCGGAGGAACAGGTACAGAACGCCGAGTAATAAACGTCAGGGATGTTAAATCTCAACGCTCATGCACTTCCCTGATGACGTCAAGGGTCTGACGGGCGGTGGTACTCCAGCGCAGGGTGCTGGCCCTCTCCAGACTTTTCTGTTTTAACTGACTTTTAAATTCATCATCGGTCAGAACACTCGAAATTGCATGGGCTAATTCCTCGATACTGTCCGGGTGTTCAAGCGTGACGCCATAACCGTTTGCGACTTCTCCCAGGGATGACTTGTTCGAGGTAACCACCGGCAGTCCGCACGCCATTGCCTCGGCCAGTGTCAGAGAAAAACCCTCGGTGAACGAGGGCAGGATCTACATATCTGCGGCATTATAGATCGGGATTAATTCATCATGACTGCTGATATTGCCGTCTATCTGTTTGAAACAGTCTGTAATGCCGAATTTGATTGCAAGTGATTCCAGATCGGTACCTGCCCGGTTCGGCCCGACCAGAAACAGATGATGTGGAAGATTCTCCCGTTTACGGACGATACTGAAGGACTCCATCAGGGCAGGTATATTCCGTCTTTTGGATAATCCGCCAACCAGCAGGATATACGGCACATCCTTGCCAAAATATTTGATCCTGGTCTGAGTGTTCATCTCCTCGTCATCCAGGCATCTGAATTTTTCATCCACACCCAGCCAGATCACCCTGATTTTTTCTTCTGGAATACCGTATTCAGATACGA
>JBFGPT010000156.1:0-4583 GCA_041564575.1 Gammaproteobacteria bacterium
ACAGGATAATATTCACGATCTGGACTTTGACGGCATACGTGAGCAGTTCGAGGTCAACGCCCTGGGTCCCTTGCACACCATCAATGCCCTGCTGCCGCTGCTGGCCAACCCGTCGAAGCTGGTGCTCATCACCAGCCGCATGGGCTCGATTGCGGACAACACCTCCGGCGGTAAATACGGTTACCGCATGTCGAAATGTGCGCTTAACATGGCGGGCGTAAGCCTTGCACACGACCTCAGGGACAACGGTATTGCTGTCGGAATATTGCATCCGGGTTTCGTCCAGACGGACCTGACCGGTCAGGCCGGCGATGTCACTGCGGCGGAATCGGTCAAGGGACTAATCCAGCGCATCGATGAACTGAGCCTGGATAATTCCGGTGGCTTCTGGCACGCCAACGGCGAACGTCTGCCCTGGTAAGCGGCATACTGCTACACGACTGCATGTTTTTATATCCCGGGCCTGGTAATACCGGGTTCCTTCCATGAACAGCGCGACCAAGGCCACGTTGATCTCGGCCTTCATCTTCCCCGGCGGCGGGCATCTTTACCTCAGGCGCTATGCCATCGGCGCGGTGCTGATGCTCGTTGCGCTCATCGCACTGGGTTTCATTACCGTGCATATCTTTGAACGGGCGTTTGCCATCAGCGATCAGATCCTGAACGGGCGGATTGCACCGGACATCGTGACAATCTCAAGGATGGTGTCCGAACAGCCGGCTGGTCCCGAGGCGCGGCTCGTCAACCTGTCCACCTACGCCCTGCTGAGCTGCTGGCTGCTGGGCATCATCGACAGCTACCGGCTCGGGCACCGGCAGGATCAGAAGGATCAAACCGGTTGACTGCCCGACGGATGACTTTGAGAAAAGAAAACTATCTGCCGGAAAGCTCAGGCCCGGCAATCCGGGGCCATGTTGCTATTCGCAACGCCGGTTGACACAGCGGGGCTGGCGTGGTTTGACGTAACAGTCGTACATGCAGCGGCTGCCGCATTTACCCTGCGAGTAGGCCGCGTGGTGCCGGCTGATACGCGCCTCGATCTCCGCCACGGCGGATTTGCTGACGATGCTGCCGCAATCGAACGGGCAACCGAACCCCTGCATCCCGCAATCCGCATCAGCCTCGCAGGTGCGGGAGTCCTCGATCATACGCAGGATTTCCCGCTCGGATTCTTGCCGGGCCTGATCGATGTCGTAACACCCGCCGGCCACGCGCGCCATCAGGCGGTCCAGCTGCTGTTCTTCATTCATATACTCCGGGTTGTCCGTCCAGATCGTCATGGCCTGGTATAACCTCTCGCGCGCCTGTTGTAACTGCGCCGGATCACCGCCTGCCGTGCTTTTCAATTCCCGGTATTCGCTGAAGAACGCCCCGGCCTGGTCGATACCATGCGCGAGTGACTCGCGCAGTGTGGCGTCTTGTTGCGCATCTTCGATATCGGCATTTTCAAGTGTTTTTCGGGCTAAGGTGAATTCACCCTTGTTCAATGCCTGCTGTATGCATCCCGGATTGATTTTCGATCTCGCGGGTTGTAACACCGGGTCGCCATCGGCATCAACCGAGATTATTCCGCCGCTCAATATAAAGACACAGTCGCTGGCCTGAGCAGGCAAAATTAATATCAGCCAGGCTGCGAAAAAAACAAAATATCGAACTGTCATTCAGGCTAACGGCAACATTATTAATGCAACAGCGCTTGGCCGGTGCAGGTTTGTGTATGTCATAATTATGGCACAACATGACGGGGACGACAGGTGATAACCGTGTGCCTGTCGTTGTGGAACGCGCCGGAAAAGATAAACAGGCAGGAACCCTTGTATTCATGTCGATTGATTCAAGCATTTCACTGTGGGAACTGATCAAGCATACCTGTAGCTGGATCACCAACCTCAGTCGCGCCAGGGAGCAAAGAAAACGCGAATCTGTCCTCGCCTTGAGGAAGGTAATCTCGGCCGCACGGCAGACTTCTGTTTACATGCGGCAGTTGCGTGATACCGGCAAGGTGTCGCATAAAACAGAGGGGCGCCTGACCACGCTATGGACGGAACTCGGTTTCGCACTGGAGGACCTGGGTCTGGGCAAGCTGGCAAAACGCTGCCAGATCACCGGAAAACACTGGGCCGATCCGGCCAAGCTCGACCCGGAATACCTGGAAAAGGCGGACATCGGCCTGGAACGGATCGAGCAACTTGCCGGTGAAATGTTAAAAGATCTCAAAACGCGCTAGCATCGTCCTCACATGCGTGCCGTAATCGCCACATTGATCCGGATCGTGCCCGGCGTTACCGCGAGGATACCGGCCTGCGTCCGTCAACCTGCACGGGGAGCATCCTTGTGCAGCATTGAAACCGGGCAAGTGCCGCCGTGAACCTGAGCCACGAGCGTTACCTGCTTGTCCTAGCCATTCTGTTTTTTGTCCTGTGGACGGCGCTGGCCATCGACCCGCTGTATCGCAAGGACTGGATGCTGGAAAACGTGCTGGTAGTGGTCGCGGTCATTGTCATCGCCCTGACCTGGAGGCCGCTGCTGTTATCGCGTATTTCCTATTCGATGATCTTCGTGTTTCTCTGCCTGCATTCTGTCGGCGCCCATTACACCTACAGTGAAGTCCCTTATGACCGCTGGTTCGAATCGCTGGCCGGTGTCACCTTCAATGACCTCGTTGGCTGGGAGCGCAATCACTTCGACCGCATCGTACACTTCTGTTACGGCCTGCTGCTGGCCTATCCGATACGCGAGATATTCCTGCGCGTGGTCAATGTGCGCGGTTTCTGGGGTTACTTCCTGCCCATGGATCTCACCATGTCCACTTCCATGATGTTCGAACTTATCGAGTGGGCGGCCGCCGAGGTATTTGGCGGCGACCTCGGTATTGCCTTTCTGGGCACGCAGGGCGATGTCTGGGACAGTCACAAAGACATGGCCCTGGCGAGTCTCGGGGCCTTGCTGGCCATGGCCCTCACCGCCGCGCTGAATTCCTGGCTGCAACGCGACTTCGCGCAGGAATGGATCGAGAGCCTGCGCGTCAAGCACGCCGAGCCGCTGGGCGAGGATGAAATCGCCAGGATGCTGGAGGAGCGTGAATGACATTGCTTACTGTAAAGCCAATACATAACTGGATAATGTGAGAGCTGTATGCGCGCCATAATCATAGTATTAATGTGGATCACCCCGGCCATCATCGCGGGAATACTCGGCTGGAAAGGCATCTGGGGCGCCGGCAGCGCCCTGACCGAGTTCCTGATCCCGATCCCGGTAGCCGGCGGCGTGTTTCATGTCCCCTCCTATATTGTCGCCGTAACCGTGATATTAACGGCACACCGATTGCCGGAGAGCGTAACCCGCCTGCTGCCGCTGATCGCCATCGCGGTGCTGCTCACGGCCCAGACCCTGCAGATCGATTTCGAACGCCTCAATGCCTGGCTGTTCACGGACTATTCGCCATACGGATCACCGCTGCGCTTTGACGGCAACCCGCTGTTGCTGTTCATCAGCACCGACGCCGCCTGGGTGTTCATCTATGCGCTGCTCAAGGGGTATGTCACGCCCGCGCGTTATTACCTGTTCCTCTTGCTGATTCCGGTTGCGGTCACCGGCCTCAACGCGTTTACACACAAAACCGCCGGACCGCAATTCAAGATCGGCGTCTCGCAACCCGTGAATACGCGCGGCCAGGTAATGCACGTGGTGTATACCTCGGCGCCCTATGATGAACCCACCTTCAGCGCGTGGCTGGATTCGAGGAGTTATTTTGCCCGGCCCTGGACCAATCCCAACGAGGAACATGCCGCGATTTATTTCATCAACAGCATGCAGATCCTCAAGTGGGGCAAATACGACGAGATCGACGACCGCAACACGGTGGCGACCTTTTGCCTGTACGAGGAAGATCAAAGCATCATCAAACAGGCAGGGCACCTTGATTGCTTCAGTGGGCGCCGGACCGTTAATGATCGACTGGAAGAACTGGCCGCCATGCAATCCACCGGTCTCGGCAAGGATATCGATTACTGGTATGCACGCTTAAAACTTTGCGAGGACATCGACATTCCGGATGATTATGTATCGGATATCAGGCTGCTCGACACGTGCCGGTCCCTGGTCGTCTACCGCGAACGTGACCTGCAACGTTTCATCGGTAAATACGGTGTGGATTCTGATCAAGTGAAGTTTGTGCAACACAACATCGAAACACAGGGGCTCGCTGACAAGACCACAGGCCGGCATTAACGCCAAAATAACAGCGCATCTGTGGTATAAAACAACCATGTGTCACAGCGTCAAGCAGTACTGGATGCTGGTGGTCGGCGGGATCCTCGTGTTGTCTGGCCTGCCCGCCGGTGCAATTCGCGCCGAGTCCGCGGTAGCAGACGTGACAGATCTGGAAACCATCGAACGGCTCCTGATGGACAGCGTCATCGGCGTCTGGAAAGACTTCATCTCACACCTGCCGTATCTGATCGTTGGGCTGGTCATCCTGCTACTGACCTGGCTGGCATCCGCAATCGTCGGTAACATTGCCAGCAAGCTGCTGACCCGTTCGGGTATGCGCCGTTCCTTGCGCGATCTCCTGCTGCGCCTGA
>JBFGPT010000157.1:0-4580 GCA_041564575.1 Gammaproteobacteria bacterium
CCGGGCAGCACGAACAGGTCGACCGTGCCCCAGTCGCGGATCAGGGCCAGGTTGATCATCGGCTGGCCAAGTTTGTCCTCGGTATCGACGTTCTCGACCAGGTCGGTCTGGTTGATGATATCAACCAGGTGCTGGAACTCGACCACGCCCCAGAACACCTTGCGCACACCGAGGCGCAACTCCCAGCTATCCGCCGCCTTGACGTAGGTGAGTTCGCGCAGGTCAAATTGTGTGCGATCGCTGTCGTGCTGATCGATGCGCAGGTAGGGCACGAAGGCGAACAGCTGCCGGCCGTTGTCCCAGTCGTGGTAGTACTCCGGCTCGAAATTCAGGGAACCGTTGAATTGATGATCCTGGCGCGGGTCGCGCGCGTCTTCGGTAAAAAAACGCGCTTCCAGGCCGGCATAACCGGACCACTCACCGGCGGTGGTGGGCATGGGCATGCAGCTGGCCGCCAGGAATAGCAGCGCATGGTGGCAGCGGTTCATGCCGCTAATGTAACGATTTTCTTGAAGTCAATCAAGAAAATTCAATATTATCAGTAGGTTTTAATGCTAATTTAATGTTGATTATTGCTGAAGGTTTTCAAGTTTTTCCTTATTGAATTTCCATGTTTCGCCCTGATGGGCGAGTTACTTTTCTTTGCTTGTCCAAAGAAAAGTATCCAAAAGAAAAGACACCCCCGGTTCCATGGTGCTGCGCACTTCCCTAGCTCGTGACCGGGCATGACGGGTCGCGGACATTCGACGTCCTGTCTCAGGTCCGCTCATTTTTACCTCCTGTAAAAATGACCCTATGCCCGTTTTCTCACTCGGCATGTCACAGGGGGAAGGGAAGACAACCTCGCGCCATCGTCAAGGTCAAGGGAAGATTTTCCTTCCCGTAGAGACTTGCCGAAATGTGAGTCCGTGAACGCGGGAAAACGACATGGATGTCGTTTTCAGCCCGGCTGAGACAGGAGGTCGAATCCGGGCGACGCGGATTTCACGACGAACATTGAGGGAAGCCCCGATATCTTTTCATCGGGGCCAGGTCGACCGGGGAGAAGTTTTCTTGGGTACTTCTTTTTTAAAAGAAGTACCTTTCCCGTCAGGTGAAACCTGACATTCCAGGAAAAGTATCTCGCCCTTCAGAGCGAAAAATAGAATATAAGAAAGAATGCAATCTGGCGTACGCCAGTTTGACATCGGCCTAGCGGGCTCGCTTCAGCGTGTTGTGATCGAAATCCCGTTCCGTGAAACCATTGCCGAACTGGTAATCGTGCCATTCGAGAACGGTCGACTTGCCGGTCTGGTGATTGCTCATTTCCATGACGCTGGCGCGCCAGTACTTCCCCGCGTATTGCTTGTAATCCCCGAACACCAGTGTCTTCAGCAAGGTGTTCTTGCGATCATAGAAGTCGATCTTCAACGGCTGGTACATGGCCTTGTCAACCCAGGCGATCATGCGTGTGTAGCCGGAGTTTTCGTACTGCGGAATGCGTTCAACCACGAAAGTATCGCGGCCGTCGATCTGCTCATCGCGTATCCAGGTGTATTTGTATTTCTCGACTTCCTGCGAGGTGAGGTCCTCGTAGGCGAACTCGCTGCCGACGAACGGCCCGGACTTGTTGGCCGAGGCGATGCGCTTGACCCGTTTCAGGGCCGGCAGGAAAAGCCACTGGTCATCCGGTTTCAGTGCATGGGTATAACTCAAAAAGGCGGTGCCCTTGACATCCATCGGCGAGTTGAAGACGGTCAGGCTCTTGTCGCCATCTCCCTGAACCTCCAGGGTGTTGATCACCAGCGAACGGCGGCTTTCCTGTCCCTGCTGGTTGCGCAGGATCATGAACAGGTTCGCGGTTTGATCGACCCAGCCGGTATCGCGCCGGTCAGCTTCGACGGCGATGGCAAGGCCTTTTTCCTGTGGGGTTTCCGCGTAGGCCTCAGGCAGAAGCAGTGTCACCAAGACTATCAGACATAGCTTCTTCTTCATCAGGATCCTCCTCGAGTTTCATCAACAGCGGCGGCAGGAACAGGAAGTCCGCGGCCAGCGCAAACAGGATAACAATGGCTGTTAAGAGTCCCATACCGGAATTCAGTTCAAAGCTGGATGTGGCCAGTACAAAGAAACCGGCTGCCAGCACGATAGAGGTGATGATCAATGCGCGGCCGACGGTGCGAAAGGCGTAACACACGGCCTCATGGGAATTCAGGTTGTTTTCACGGCGGGCCCTGAGATACTTGCTGAGAAAATGTACCGTGTCGTCGATGACGATGCCCAGCGACATGGTGGAGACGACCGAGAGCGACAGGCCAATTTCGCCCACCATGAAGCCCCACAGGCCAAACCCCATGGCGGCCGGGGCGAGGTTCGGGATCAGGCTGATAAGGCCGATCTTCACCGAGCGCAGGGCGATGATCAGGATCAACGATATCAGAACCAGCGCCACGGTCGTGCCGAACAACATGCTGCGGATGTTCCGTTGTCCGATATTTGCGAACATCATTCCGGTGCCGGAGCCAAGTCCTGACTTGATATGCGGCGCATTGTCTTTCAGCCAGGTCTGTGCGCGTTGATCCAGCGCCAGGAATTCCTTCGTCGAGATGGTCTTGATACGCACCACGACGCGGGTCGAGGACTTGTCGACATTTATGCGGTCGTTCAGGTCAAGCCCGTAGGGCAGGGACATTTCATAAAGTAGTAAATACTGTGCGGTCAGGTCGCGGTTGTCCGGAATGGTGTGCTTCGCCGGATCATCGGCGTGCAGGTTCTTGTTCAGACGCTTGATAATATCGGTCAGCGTGAAGACATGCATGGTTTCCGGCTGGGCGCGGTACCATTGTACAAAGGCCTCGACATCCTGCAGGAAGCCGGGATCGCTGATGCCGCCGGCTTCGCCGGAGACCAGTGAGTATTCGATCGTGTACAGCCCGGTCATGTTGGCGGTCGTGAAGTCGGAATCCGTGCGAAACGGGATCGATTCGTCAAAATAATGCACGTAGATATCGTTCAGCTCGTTGCGCGGCAGGGCCATCAACAGGGCCAGGATAACCAGGCTCATGCCCCACAGCAGTTGTGAACGGCGGCGGACGACGAATTTCCCGAAGCGGGCCATGATGGAATCCTCGTGAGACTTCTGCGGCCTGACCTGGATCGGCAAAAAGGACAGGACCGCCGGCAGCAGTGTCACGGAAAAAACGAAAGAGGTGATTACGCCGATGGCAACGAAATTACCGAGATGCTGGAACGGCGGCACATCGGAAAAATTCATCGACAGAAATCCCAGGGCCGTTGTGAGGCTGGCCAGGAACACCGGTTGCAGGTTGATCCGCAGGCTCTCCGACAGGGCGGCCTGCTTGTCCTTGCCGGATTGCATGGCATGCCGCGCACTGACCAGGATATGCACGCAATTGGCGATGGCCACGGTCAGGATAATGGTCGGCGAGGACGCCGACGGGGGCGTGATCGGCATCCCCAGGTAGCCGCCGATCCCCATGCCACTGATAATGGAAAACGAGATAACAAACAGGGTGGTGATGGTTCCGGTGATACCCCCCACGAGCATGGCGAGCAGCACCAGCATCAGGCCGAAACTGATCGGGATCAGGTTGGCGATATCGTCCTTGGAAGATTCCGAGAAGGCGTTGTTCATCATGATCATCCCGGTCAGGTAAATCTTCACCGGGTGCTTGTCCTCGATTTCGCGGGCGAGCTGACGCACGAAGCGGACGACCTCCGGGGTCTCCCGGGCCTGGTTGATGCGCGGCAACTGGATGGTGACATTCACGCCAGTTACATGCCCGGTCTCGGATACGATTGAACGCACCAGCAAGGGTTCGGACAATGCGATACGGCGCACCTCCTCGATTTCCTCGTTACTCAGGGAAGGCGCGTCCTGGTACAAATCGCGGACAATGAGTTCATCGCCATTCGCCTCGGTATGCTGGTAGCTGCTGAGTGAATCAACGCGGCTCGAATACGGGGTCTGCCAGGCTCTCTGTGTGAGCTCTTCTACCGCCATGAGCGTTTCGCGGGTAAACACCAGGCCGGATTCCGGGGCGACCACGAACATGACGTTATCGGATTTCGTGTAGGTCTTTTCCAGGGCCTCGAAGGCCATCAATTCGGGGTTTTCACTGCTGAAAAACACGCGGTAGTTGGTAGTGAAGACCAGGTCCCGTAGACCACCGCTGGCCAGCAGTACGAACACCAGTGTCGAGAAGATGATGAGTATGCGGTGTGATAACACCCACTGGCTGAACCTGATCTCGAAATTATGCATGCCGGCTTCTTGTCCGGCCGCAGGCGCGCAGACCTTCGAGCACCAGGTCGATGACCTCATTGGCGCGTTGCCTGAATACTTCCAGCGGGTAAAACCCCATGAACAAGGGAATATCAAAAACGGCTATGGCGGCATAGATGGCCCGGGCGGTGGTGTTGATATCCCTGACATCGAACTCACCGCTGGCATTGCCGTCTTTCAGGATCCCGGCCAGCAGTTGCTGGAACGTCTCGATCTTCCAGTCAACAATGTCCGGACGTTCATTGGTGATGAACAATACCAACTCGTGGATTTTCACATCGCGGGAGTAGGTTTC
>JBFGPT010000158.1:0-4549 GCA_041564575.1 Gammaproteobacteria bacterium
GGGTCTTGCCGACGTTGCGGAAGAAACCCTCGTTGGAGCCAATTCCGCCGGTACTGGTGAAGATAATGTCATCCTTGTTGGTGCTGTGATAGGCGCCAATGCTGTACTGGATGCCGTTGTATATCTTCCCGCGGAATCCACCTTCGAAGCTCTCCGTGATCACCTGGTTCAGCGGTGGATCGGCGAGGAAGGCATTCGGCAGGCTGCACGGTGCGCTGGGGTCCGCGCACAACAATTCAATTGGCGTCGGGGCACGGGACGATTCGCTGTAGCTGCCATACACCGTGTTGCTGGCGTTCAGGTCGAAGGCGAGGCCGACCGCCGGGTTGATACGGCCGTAGTCATGCTCTCCATTCAGCGCATTGGGATCATCAGGATCGACCAGGTCGCTCTGGTTGCTGCGGTCACCGAGTTTTATCGAGGTGTTGTTGTAACGCGCCGAGACCGTCAGGTTGAGCCGGTCGGTGACGGCGATGGTGTCGGTAACGAACAATGACCAGTTGCGGTTATGCGCCTTGACGACCGTGCCTTCCTCCGGGGCGAACAGCCCGGTGCCGACCGTGGAGCGATCGCCGCCGGCGGTCTCACAGGTGCCGGAGCCGTCGAACTCGCAGGCCAGGCTAGCGATCTCGGTGAACTGCTGGAAGTCGATAATGCCCTGCTGGTAACCAGCGCCGACGATGAGCTGGTTTTCACGGCCGAACAGGTCGTTCAAAAAGGTAAACTGGAAGGTGCCGCCGAAGCCTTCCTGCTCGCGGTCACTGAGATTGTTGATGGCATTGCGTTCCGATCCGTTGGGATTCTCGGCGAGAATGGCGTTACCGAACTGGTCCTCGGTGACTTCACCATCAACACTGTTCAACTGGGCCTCGGTCAGTCCGGCGGTACAATCAAAACCACCGGCAATGACGTCATCAATATCGACTTCCACCAGCACTTCGTTCGCCGGATCGACATCGGTGACCAGGCATTCCTCGAACTCGGTGCCGTCGCCATTGAAGGTGCCGGTGTCGTTTTTCCGGTAAAAGGCGTTACCCGCGAGTTGCACCAGGTCGATGACCCAGTGTGTTCCCTCCAGGTTGAGCATGGTCATTTCGTTTTTCGTCTTGTCGGGCGAGGTGAAGATGGTTTCACGGTCCAGGGCAGCCAGTTCCACCGGTAACGGGCCGTTGCCGATCAGGTCGGTATTGCCGTGGTTGAGGCTGAGGTCCATGGTGGTCAGATCGCTGCGGTAACTGATAACGCCGAAGACATTGATGGCGTCCGATTCGGAATCTTTGCGCCAGCCTTCCTCCTCGAAGTAGTTGCCGGTTACGTAGTATCCCAGGGTGCCATCGTTGCCGCCGGCCTCAAAGGTACCGACGATGCGTTCATGCGACCCGCCGTACAATTCGACGTTGTGACCTTCATGTGTGAAGCCGTTCTTGGTGGTGATGGACAGCGCACCACCCAGGGTATTCAAACCGAAGATCGGATTGGCGCCGCCGATGAGGTTGATGCTGGCAATGGAAGACTCCGGCACCAGGTCCCAGTTCATGGTGTCGCCGAACGGCTCGTTGATGCGCACGCCGTTCTGATAGACCGCCAGGCCCTGTGGCAGGCCGAGCAGGGGCGAGAGGGTAAAACCGCGGTACTGGATGTCCCGCTGCAGTGGGTTGTTCTGGGCATCGTTAACAGTGATGCTGCCGAGGTTGCGGTTCATGTAGTCCGTGAGATCCAGACTTTGCGATCGATCGAAATCCTCGCTGCTGGCGGACTGGATGTTGTAGGGGATCACCGTTTCCGGCAGGCCGATGCCATGGGTCGGCGTGATGCCGATGACCTCGATGGCGTCCTGTTGTTGCAGGTTGTCCTGTGCGTGCAGAGGGGCGATGAATGAGATCATGAATCCGGTCAGCGCGACACGGTATAAAAAGCCCCGAGAGGCGTTGTAATTGTACGTTTTCAAAATTTCATTCCCCGGAAATATCAATAATCTGAAATGGATCGTGATTGCGCTGACGAACCAGTCAGCACCGATTACGGATCCGAGCGCGGATTCTAACCAGTTGAAAAGGGGAAGGAAACGGAGAAACGCGGGATATTCCCGGGAAATATTCCTGATTTATACTGCCTCGCGGCGATACAGTCTGTTTCTGCCGGACCCCGAGGCTCTGACCGCCATGTCCTCGGTAAAACCTGCCTTCAACAGTGGTGGTTCGATCAGGCGGTCGGCGTGTTCGGCGTTTTCCCCCTCGACTTCAATCAGAAGGGTCCTGACCCGGGGCAGGGTCTGTTCGGCGCCGGCCAGTATCTTCGGCTCGATGCCGTCCACGTCCAGCTTGATGTGCTGCGGGACCGGAAGATTAAACTGGCTGATAAAATCATCGATGCGAAAGGCCGGGATGGTTTGCGTAAATACCGTCGTGAAGTTCTCGAACTGGTTGCGGGACTCGCCCAGGGCATTGCCGGCGTGCCCCTGCTCGATATTCGTCATATTGAGGTCATTGATTTCCGTGCGGTCACCGAGCGCGATACAAAACGGCTTGATGCTGTGGCTCTTGTCGTTCAGGGCGATGTGTTCCACCAGCAGGCCGAAATTAAAACCGCTGGGTTCGAAGGCATAGACGGTGATGTCCGGTCGCAGCACGGCATACAGCGAATAGATGCCGATATTGGCACCGATATCCCAGAGGATTTCACCCGGGCCAACACCGTCGATAAAGGCCAGGGTTTCCGGTTCATCGGTATGGAAGCGTTCCACGGCACTGGCAGCGTAACCGCTTTTCAAACCGTAAAGTTTAATCGTGCCATGCCGGGTATTGATTTCGCTGAGGCTGTCGGCCGTAAGCCTGTCGATAACCCGGGCGATGGTGCGGCGGCGCTGACGCCGGCTCAGCGGCAGTGTCAGGGTCTTGACCGTGTTCGACAGGATGCTGGAGAGTGTTCGGCTCATGAAATATTCAGTTTGTCAGTGGCAAGTAAAACGCGGCCGGATCATTTTTATTGGTTCTGGATACGGTCCTGCAGTCCGGTCGGAAATCTTCCCTATTCAATCCAGTGGTTGCGGTTCCCCTGTATTGTATAAATCTTTTCGTTGCGTTGTCTCTCAATATCATCCGCCGGATCCTGTTCATGCCATTCGAACAACAGGCGGCGCAGGTTTTTTTTCAGGTACAAATCGTAACGATCCGCCATGTACAGCATGGCGCGGGCGATGTCACCGCGGATCTCCGGCCTGGGTTCTATGAGGCGGCGCCTGTCATCGATCTCGAAATCACAGTCGCCATATTCCCTGCGCTCGCCGCGAATGATGGCGAATTGGTGGCTGGCGCGGATTTTGTTGATATCGGCCCGCGCCGGATACAGATTATGCAGGTCGGCCTCGATCAGGTTGAATTCATCGCTGGTCTCCCGGCACTGCTGGCGTTTGCCGCAGTTGAGCTTCCAGGCTACCCAGGACATGGGAAAGACATGCTCGATATTGATACCTTCGTTGTAGCCGGGACCGAAACGGCGCTGGCAGTAAAAGGTCTCACCGCCGTCAGGATAAAGCTCGCGCCAGAACAGCGGTCGCGCCTCTTCGTAAGTCAGGATCGGCTGCGCGGTGTTACCGTCGCTGCAGGCCGGCAGCATGCATGAAAACATCGCGATGAGACCTATGCTGAACCGGGTAATCAGTTTCATTGACGGTGTTGCTCCAGTGCCCAGCGAACATGTTCGCGGATCAATTCAGAAGGATCATTCCGCCTGCCGTTTAATGCGGCAATCACCTCCGGTGTCGATTCGGTATTACCCAGTGCCACGGCGATATTTCTGATCCAGCAGGCATAACCGATGCGCCGGATCGCGCTGCCCTCGGTGTTGCGCAGGAATTCCGCTTCCGTCCAGCCAAACAATGCCAAAAGCTCCGGCGCATCGAAACCATGCCGTGTGCGAAAATCCCGCTCTTCGCTGTTTCTGGCAAAGCGGTTCCAGGGGCAAACCAGTTGACAGTCGTCGCAGCCGTAAATGCGATTGCCGATCGCCTTCCTGAATTCCACCGGGATCGGCCCGCGCAGCTCTATGGTCAGGTAGGAAATGCATTTGCGGGCATCGACCTGGTAAGGTCCAACGATGGCCTGCGTCGGGCAAATATCGATACAGGCCTGGCAACGGCCGCAATGCTGGCTGGCGAATGGCGGGTCCTCGGGTAACGGCAGGTCGGTGTAGATCTCACCGATAAAAAACCAGGAGCCGGCCCGCGGGTGGATCAGGTTGCTGTGCTTGCCGATCCAGCCCAGCCCGGCATTGCGCGCCAGGGCCTTTTCCAGTACCGGCGCACTGTCCACGAAGACCCGGTGACCGAACTCGCCCGCTGCGGTGCCGATGAAATCCACCAGTTTTTGCAAGCGGGCGCGCATGAGCTTGTGATAATCGCGGCCCATGGCATAACGGGAGATATAACCGAGACGGCCATTACCCAGAACCTGTTGCGGGTGGCGCGCATCCGGAGGCTGGTAATCCATGCGCGCCGATATTACCCGAAGTGTGCCGCCGACCAGGTCGGCCGGACGGCTGCGCCTTGTAC
>JBFGPT010000159.1:0-4514 GCA_041564575.1 Gammaproteobacteria bacterium
CCGAGGGGATGACGACAGCAACGCTTCGGATTAGTTTTATCCAGGCGTACGGGTTCGCGCGCGCTTGAATCAAAATTCGCAGACACGCGAACGCGCGATCCTGGTCAATATCCACTTCGCTGACGACGAACTGGAAGAAGATGCTGATGAACTGCGTGAACTGGTGACCTCCGCGGGCCTGAATATTCTGTCGACCCTGGGTGCCAGCCGCGAGCGACCGCATCCGCGTTACTTCATCGGTACCGGCAAGGTGGCCGAACTGGTCGATATGGTGCGCTCAAGCGACGCCGACGTCGTCATCTTCAATCACGAGTTATCCCCGGCGCAGGAACGCAATCTCGAGCTCGAATGCCAGTGCAAGATAATTGACCGGGTGCGTCTGATCCTGGATATCTTCGCCCAGCGGGCCCTGAGTTACGAAGGCAAGCTGCAGGTGGAACTGGCACAGTTGCGCCATCTCACCACCCGCCTGATTCGCGGCTGGACCCATTTGGAGAGACAGAAGGGTGGTATCGGACTGCGCGGACCGGGTGAAACCCAGCTCGAAACCGACCGCCGCCTGATTGGCCAGCGTATCAAGACCATTCGCCAGCGCCTCGAGCGGGTCAAGAGCCAGCGGCAACAGAATCGCCGCCTCAGAAAACGCTCCGCCATCCCGACAGTTGCCCTGGTGGGGTACACCAACGCGGGTAAATCGACCCTGTTCAACGCCCTCACCGGTGCCGATGTGCTGGCAGCGAACAAGCTTTTTGCAACGCTGGATCCGACCCTGAGGCGGCTGGATCTTCCTGCCGGACAGGCAGCCATACTGGGTGACACGGTTGGCTTTATCAAGCATATTCCCCATGACCTGATCGAGGCCTTTCATGCTACCTTGCAGGAGGTGCAGGAGGCTGACCTGCTATTACATGTGATCGATATCAACGATGAAAATCGCCCGGGGAATATTGAGCAGGTCAATCGCGTGATCGCTGAGCTGGGAGCCGATGGCATACCCCAGATTGAGGTGTTGAACAAGATAGACCGACATGCATCGATCGATGGACCGGATCTGCAGCGAAATGCCAGCGGGCAGGTTGAACGGGTCCTGATTTCGGCACGTGACGGCACGGGCCTTGAATTGCTGAAACAGGCCATGCTGGAACAACTGTCGGAACACACCCGGGAACACCTCCTGCGCCTGCCGCTTACAGCCAGCAAGCTGCGATCACAACTGTTCGAGGCGGGTGCGGTAACCAGCGAGCAGAACGACCCGGAAGGCGGCTGGGTACTGAACGTTTCCATGGAGCCGGAACGGCTGGAACATTTGTGCCGGTCCTCCGGTCTGAAGCTGGGGTCGCTGTAGGCCCGGTATCCGGCGTCTGCAGGAAATCTGCAAAGCAGTTATAATCCGACGTTCGCAAGTATTTAAACCAGGCTCGTGAGCGGCTGAACCCGGCCGCGGTACCACGGGTCTTCCGAATGAAAATTTTTGGAGAAGCGATTTATGGGCTGGAATGAACCGCCGAATAATAACCAGGACAAGGACCCCTGGGGTAACCGTGGCAATGGTGAAGGGCCTCCAGATCTGGATGAACTGGTCAAGAAGATGCAGAAGGGATTCGGTGGCATTTTCGGCAAGAAACCGGACAAGATTACCGGGCAGGGTTCTCCCATGACCTGGATCTTCATCGTGCTCGCTGTCCTGGCCTGGCTGGCCTACGACATGACCTATGCCATCGATCAGCAGCAACGGGGTGTGGTCCTGCGTTTCGGCAAGTTCGTCACCACCATGAATCCCGGCCTGAACATTCGCCTGCCGCAGCCGATAGAACGCGTTATGAAGGTCAATGTCGGGCAGGTCCGGCCGTTGACACACCGCGCGACCATGCTGACACAGGATGAGAACATCGTCGATATCGATGTCGCTGTTAAATGGCGTATCAACGATCCTTATGCCTACCTGTTTAATGTCTATGACCCGGCATCCACCATCCGCCAGGCGACCGAGAGCGCCGTGCGCGAGGTCATCGGCAAGAGCAAGCTGGATTTCGTATTGACCGAAGGTCGTAGTGAGATCGCACAACGCCAGCAGGAACTGTTGCAGGGTATCCTGGAGGATTACAAGACCGGCATTCTGGTCGTGAACGTCGAAATGCAATCGGCCAAACCACCGGAACAGGTCAAGGATGCCTTCGATGATGCCATCAAGGCGCGCGAGGATGAGCAGAGACTGGTAAACGAGGCCGAGGCCTATCGTAACGACATTATCCCGAGGGCCAGGGGACAGTCCGCCCGATTGCGTGAAGAGGCCAACGGCTACAAGGCCAGTGTCATCGCCCGCGCCGAGGGTGAAGCCACGCGTTTCGACAAACAACTGGTCGAGTATTTGCGGGCGCCGGATATCACCCGCCAACGCCTGTATCTTGATGCAATGGAAGGCGTGATGAGCAATACCAGCAAGATACTGATGGATGCGGACAAGGGCAACAGCCTCATGTATCTACCCGTCGACCAGTTATTGAAGAGACAGGGTACGGCGGGCGCAAGCGCGGATTTTAACCGGAGTAACATGCAAAACCAGGCGTCAGATACAGCCCGGCAATTACCGGATACGGGCAGCAATCGTCTACGAGGGGTACGTTAACATGGTCGCCAGAATTTCCATTATCATCGTCCTGGTCATTTTGCTTGCCAGTACTGCCCTGTTCCGGGTGAATCAGTGGGAGCAGGCCATCGTCTTCAAGTTCGGCGAGATCCAGCGGTCCGATTATGGATCCGGCCTGCATATCATGATCCCGTTTATCAACACGGCGAAAAAATTTGAAAAACGCCTGCTCAATCTCGAGCGGGACGCGCAACGCTTTCTGACCAAGGAAAAGAAAGACGTGCTGGTTGATTACTTTGCCAAGTGGCGGATTGCCGATGTCGAAAAATTCTATACTGCCAGCAGTGGCGGCGATATTAATTACGCCAACAATCTGCTTGGCCAGCGCATCAATCAGGCCTTGCGCGACGAGTTCGGAAAACGCACGGTCCAGGAAGTGGTCGCCGGTGAACGTGACGAGATCCTGAATATCGTTACCACGACCACAACTGAGTTGACCGAAACCCTGGGTATCGCGGTGCAGGACGTCAGGACGAAACGCATCGACCTGCCGGATGAAGTCAGTGACAACGTCTACAGCCGGATGCGTTCCGAGCGTGTCCGCGTTGCGAAGGACTTCCGCGCCCGTGGTGAGGAAGCTGCTGAACGTATCCGGGCCAATGCTGATCGGGAACGCCAGGTGTTGCTGGCCAATGCCTACAGGGAGGCTGAGGTTATCCGCGGCGAGGGTGATGCCCAGGCGACCGAGATTTACGCGGCATCGTTCGGTAAAAACGAGGAGTTCTATGCTTTATATCGGAGCCTGAATGCCTATCAAAACAGTTTCAGGGACACGAACAATATCCTGTTACTGGAACCGGATTCAGAGTTCTTCAGATATTTTAATAATCAAAGGGGAAAGTAACGGCAGGCAGTCGAACGATGAACCGGGTTGATTGCCGCCGGCGCACATCATGTGGTCTGTATTTATTGCGGCTATCGGCCTGATGCTGGTCATCGAAGGGATTCTGCCCTTTTTGCATCCGGAAGGCTGGCGCCGGGTATTTCTGATGGCCGTGCAGATGAATAATAATGAAATACGTTTTCTTGGACTGACCAGCATGCTCATCGGCCTCCTGATCCTGTTTTTTACACAATGAACAATTCCCTGCACGCAAACCGCTGGTTATTGCCGGAGGGCATCGAGGAGATCCTGCCGCCGGATGCCTGGGCGCTGGATCGACTGTGCCGTCAGGTCATCGACCTGTTTACGCTTTGGGGCTATCAACTGGTGACGCCACCATTGATCGAATACCTGGAATCCTTGTTGACCGGAACCGGTGAGGACCTGGAGTTGCAGACGTTCAAGGTCACCGACCTGATGAGCGGGCGCATGATGGGTATCCGTGCGGATACCACGCCGCAGGTGGCGCGTATCGACGCGCATAACCTGAAACGGGAAACCCCGACGCGGTTGTGTTACGCCGGTACCGTACTGCATACCCGCCCGGCCAGTAGCGGCGGAACCCGCAGCCCCCTGCAGGCCGGTGCCGAGTTATACGGTCATGCCGGAATCGAGAGCGATGCCGAGGTCCTGTGCCTGATGCTGCAGACACTGGAATCTGTCGGTGTGCAGGATCTGCATATCGATCTCGGGCACGTGGGTGTGTTCCGTGGCCTGGTGAAAGCCGCGGGGATAGATGAAACCAGACAGTCTGATCTGTTCGATATCCTGCAACGCAAGGCCAGGTCCGAATTGCAGTGCCTGTTACAGGAACTGTCCCTGCCGGATGCCGTCATGCAGGCCTTTCTGGCCCTGATCGACCTGAATGGCGGCGATGAGGTGCTCGAGCAGGCCGCCTCGTTGCCTGGCATGGCCGGTAGCGAGGCGCTGGACTCGGTCAGACAACTGGCGGACCTGGCGCAACGGGTGCGCCAGCGCATGCCG
>JBFGPT010000160.1:0-4496 GCA_041564575.1 Gammaproteobacteria bacterium
ATCGAGATAGAGGATACCGGGCAGGGTATTCACAAGGATCAGGTCAACGGTCTGTTTGAACCCTTCAAACGCGGAGAACACAAGCAGCACGGGGGACATGGCGTGGGATTGACCATCGTCAGGATGCTGTCGCAACGCTTCAACTGGCCCGTGCATATCGACAGTACTCCGGGCATTGGCACACGCGTCAAGATAAGCTTTCCGGGCTCCAGGAACACGCCCCTGCATTAGACTGTGCAGTGCCTGCCGGTCCTGTCCTTCACGTGAATTTCACACGGGGTGTACGCTGTATTCACATCCCGGGGACTAGAATCCGGCCATGTCATCTGAAAAAACATGCTCCGCTGCACGCAGGCCCGGTTTACAGGGAGTCCTGCGCTGGCTCGTCAATGATCCCCGGCTGACAGCAAACCTCGCGGCGGACGAAAGTGCGCAGCTGGACAGCTTCCGGCTGACGATATTCATCGGTATGCATATCCTCTGCCTGTCGGCCCTGTTACTGCCGTTCAGCAGTACTGCAATATTTCTGTGCCTGGCCTCCTACTTCATCAGAATGTTTTTTATTACCGCTTTCTATCACCGCTATTTTTCACACAAGAGCTACAAAGCCGGGCGCATTCCCACATTCTGCATGGCTGTACTTGGCTGTACGGCCGGCCAGCGTGGGCCACTGTGGTGGGCCAGCCACCATCGCCAGCATCACATAACCTCTGATACCAGCGAGGACCCGCATACGCCCAGGAGTGGTTTCATCAACAGCCATATGCTCTGGTTTTTGCGTAAAGGCTATTTCAACGCGGTTCATGATCGCGTGCGCGACTGGTCACGTTACCCGGAACTGGTATGGCTGGAAAGACTGGACTGGGTGCCCTTCATTCTCTACGGTGCCGGATGTTATTTCCTGGGGGTGTATCTGTCCGAAACAAGCCCGGAACTCGGCGTAAACGGCATGGTATCGCTGGTATGGTGTTTTCTAGTATCAACCGTATTGCTCTGGCACGGGACCTACACGATAAATTCAATGGCACACCGGTTCGGAAGCCGGCGTTACAAAACCCGGGATAACAGCCGGAACAACTTCTGGCTTGCCCTGCTGACAATGGGTGAAGGCTGGCATAACAATCATCACCGCTATCCAAACTCTACCCGCCAGGGTTTTTACTGGTGGGAAATCGACATGAGTTACTATCTCATATGCCTGTTATCGGCACTGGGTATCTTCAAGGGGATCCGCCAGGTGCCTGCGTCAATCTACCTGGAGGCTTCTGTAAAATGAGCCGGCAACGTATCGCTGTTATCGGCACGGGCATCTCCGGCCTGACCTGCGCCTACCAGTTACATCCCCGTTATGACATTACGGTATTTGACTGTAATGACTATATCGGGGGGCATACCAACACGGTCAGTGTGCTTGAAAACGAACGGCGTCTGAATATCGATACCGGTTTTATCGTATTTAACGACCAGAATTATCCGAATCTGTGCCGCTTATTCGATAAACTCGGCGTGCCATCACAGGACTCTGATATGAGTTTCAGCGTTCATTGTGAACAATCCGGGCTTGTTTACAACGGCACTTCAATAACCAGTCTGTTTGTTCAGAGAAAAAACCTGTTCAAACTTGAATTTCTCCTTATGTTGAAGGAAATCTTGCGATTCCACAGGCATGCGAGGCAGGTACTGCATGCAGGGCTCGATGATTACGTCACGGTCGAAAATTTCCTGAGGATACATGACTACAGCAGGACATTTTATGACCATTACCTGTTGCCCCTGGGAGCCTCGCTCTGGTCCAGCCCGGCTGAAAAATTCCGCTGTTTCCCGATGAAATTCGTACTCGATTTTCTCGACAACCATTCCATGTTGCAGGTCAACGACCGGCCCGTCTGGAAAACCGTGACCGGTGGTTCGTCTGTGTATGTGAAGGAGATGACGCGGAATTTTATTGATCGAATCATACTTTCACGCCCGGTCACCAGGGTGACGCGTAACACCGGGAGTGTGGAACTGGCCTTCGCAAACGGTAAAACGGCCGGTTTCGATGAAGTGATTTTTGCCACCCATTCCGATCAGGCCCTGCGGCTGCTCACCAACCCGACGGCCGAGGAGACGGAAATTCTCGGCCAGTTTGCCTATGAGCGGAACGAGGTCATCTTACATACGGATGTGCGCATGCTGCCTCCTCTGAAAAACGCATGGGCCAGCTGGAATTACAGGATCCTCGCCGACAGGGAACGACCGGCCGCGGTGACCTATAACATGAACATGCTGCAGTCCCTAGACAGCGACAAAACCTACTGCGTATCCCTGAACCAGGGTAACGATATCGACAGGTCACAGGTCCTGGCGCATTACAACTACATGCATCCGGTATTTTCTCCGGGACGCGACCAGATGCAATCCAGGCACCACGAACTAGTTCGAAACAGGCGTATTTCCTTCTGCGGCGCCTACTGGGGCTTCGGCTTTCACGAGGACGGCGTTAACAGTGCTCTTGCAGTCTGTTCCGGATTCGATGGAAATTCTGTGTCATGAACAGTTGTATCTATGCCGGAAGAATGGGCCACTACCGTTCAACGCCCTCACCCCACAGGTTCAGTTACCGGATGTTCATGCTGTACCTGGATCTGGATGAAATCGATTCCGTATTCTCAAACAGACTATTCTGGTCCGTAAACCGACTGAATCTTGCATGCTTCCTTGAAACAGACCATTACATCGAAGAAGGCTTCGGGCTGGCAGACTCAATCCGCCGGCTGGTAGAGCGGGAAACAAGCAAATCCGTAAAGGGGCCGATCCGGCTCCTGACCCACCTGCGTTACTTTGGCTTTATCATGAATCCGGTCAGTTTCTTTTATTGCCATGACGAAACGGACAGTCACATCGAATTTATCGTGGCTGAAATCCATAATACCCCGTGGGGTGAAAGGCATTGCTATGTCCTGGATTGTAACGGACAACATGATGTGGACAAGAAAACCTTCACGTTCAGCAAGATGTTTCATGTATCTCCTTTCATGAGCATGCAGCAGGAATATCACTGGACACTTTCCCAGCCTCATGCTGCCCTGTCAGTACATATGAGAAATTATGAATACGGCAAAAAGATTTTTTCGGCTTATTGCCATCTGCATCGAAACAGTGTTTCCCCGGCGAATCTTGCCATGATGCTCATAAAGTATCCGTTCATGACTCTCCGTGTTTTCATCGGCATCTACTGGCAGGCACTCTGCCTGTGGTTGAAAAAAGTACCTTTTCATGAACATCCAAAACATTACATGAAGCAGAGCACAAAAACATGAAAACCATTGATTTCATTGAAGACAGGCAACACGGGATTGCGCTTTCACTGACGCGCAGGCTGCGTGAACTTGTGATTAAAAAGCTCGGCAGTCTGGATCATGGCCAGATCCTGGTCCATGACCCCTGGGGTGTATGGACAAGCGGAACACGTCATGACGGCCTGCGCATTAATATAGAGGTGCGTGATCCGGCTTTCTACCTCCATTTGCTGTTCAACGGCAGCAACGGCGTCGCCGGGTCATACATGCGCGGAGAGTGGACCTGCAGCGACCTGACCGGATTGTTCAGATTATTGCTTTTGAATACCGACCTCATGGACGGGCTTGAAACAGGTGCCAGCAATATATCGAATATCATCTACAAGGTGCTTCACTTTATAAACAGAAACAGCCTGCGTGGAAGCCGGCAAAATATCCATGCGCATTACGATCTTGGTAACGAATTCTTCGAATTGTTCCTGGACGATACCATGACCTACTCCTGTGGTATCTATGTCGACGGGAACCCGACCCTCAGGGAGGCATCGATTGAAAAGCTCGACCGGATTTGCCGCAAACTGGGGCTTGATGACTCGATGAATATTCTCGAGATCGGCAGCGGCTGGGGCAGCTTTGCGCTGCATGCGGCCAGGCACTATGGCTGTCACGTAACCGCCGTGACGATTTCAAGACAGCAATATGAGTATGCAAGCGCCCGAATCCGCAAGGCCGGGCTTGAAGACCGGATAGATTTGCGTTTGCAGGACTATCGGGAAATCAGCGGCAAGTATGACCGAATTGTATCAATTGAGATGCTTGAAGCAGTCGGCCACAGGTATCTTCCGGTTTATTTTTCCAGGTGCTCTGATCTGTTGCAGGAAGACGGCCAGTTACTTGTACAGGTTATCACTATGCCGGATCACCGTTATAAAAAGTATCTTAAACAATCTGATTTTATCCAGCAGTATATATTCCCCGGCAGTTGTTGCCCCTCTCTGAACGCCATCTCTTCAGCCGCTACAACGTCCTCCGATCTGAGAATTACTCACCTTGAGGATATTGGCGAGCACTATGCCCAGACCCTGCGGAACTGGTGCGGAAATTTCAGGGCCAGCGAAACGGAGATCCTGTCACTGGGCTATGATCCTGAATTCATCCGGCTCTGGGAGTATTACTTCTGCTATTGCGAGGCAGGATTCCGTGAACGTTATACGG